>JBFEUX010000224.1:0-4558 GCA_041547255.1 Bacteriovoracaceae bacterium | reverse complement strand
GTAGAGAAATTATCCGTTACAGTTAAAACTGTCAGTTCTCCTGACTTATATGTTGGATTCTCACTAATCTTAAGCCCAGTTCCTCTATCTTTAAATCCATAGACTTCAAAAATATTTCCAACCTCTACCCCATCAGCTCGTCCACGATCGAGATAAATAACATCTCCCAGGGAGGCATATCGTTTTTTATCATAGTAAGTTCCAAAAATAACCGCTTCAATCACCCGTTGATTAAAACTTTGGGTGATGCGATCAATTTTAGGTGTGTAAACTGTAACTCGATCACCCCTTTGAATCATCTCGGAAGTTTCTATAATTCTTGCTTCCCATAAACCATTATGTTGTTTTTGTACGGCCTCAAAACTACCACCAATGGTGTATTTAAAACCACGCCGGTCCGAGTTTTTATGAGTTACCATTCCTTGAGAATTATAAACTGAAAATTTATCACCAGGAACGACATCGATCTTTTCATCGAAACGAATATAGATGGTGTCATAAAGTCCAAAAAAACTTTTTTCTTTAATGGCCGCTTCAAACTTACCAAAATCTTGAACAATATTACTAGAAACGAAAGTATTCAAATAAAAGCCTTCACTATATGAAACCTCAACTTTAGCGTTTTTATCAATCCCCTTGGCATCATAATCTTCTTCAGGTGGGGCAATAATAAAGTCTGGTTTTGGTGGTTCATATGTTTCATATTCTTTAATCAGACTTTGTTCACCAATTTCTTTCAAATCTTTCTCTGTATCACCAGTTGCATACTGCAGGTAGACCCCTTCCTCTTTTAACTTCTCTCGTTCATCCATCCACTTGGGTTTGGCATCATCCCCCCAACGCTCAAATTCATCCGCAAGATCTTTACTTTTAAATAGTTTTTTTCTAGCGCGTGCCAAATCTAAACTAGGAAGGTTGTTATCACTCCCGGTAGAAAAAGAAAGAATCATTCCGGGTTCAATTTCATGGGGGTTAGTAATATATGGATTAAGCGCCCAAATTTTTGAATAATAAAAGCCAGAACCAAAGATATTCTTGGATATCTTCCACAGCCAATCTCCAGCAACGACTTCATAAGTTCCACCAGCGGAACTTCCGGCAATCTCATTCCATTCATCGTTAGGAATTTTTCCCTGCATTTTTTTTGCCATTTCTAAGAGATCTTTTTCCAACTTTCCAACATCGTGAATAATGGCCGATTCTTCATCCACTATTTTAGCGTCTTTAACAATTTTTATTTCTGGCTTTTTCTCTGATGTTTTCTGCTCACCCTCAGTTACCACGCCTTCTTCTGCGTCTTTGGCAGCATCTGCTGCTTCAAGTTTTTCAACTTCCTCAACTTCCTTAACTTTTGCCTCTTCTTCTGCTGGCAAAGTAAATTCAATATCACCAATATCTTGCATTAAGGAGTCTAGATCGTCTTCTTTACCTGCAGTTTTTTCCTTAGGTGTATCCTTAGGGCCCTTCGTATCTTTCTCAGCTGTTTCATCAAAGTCCAAAGACTCAATTTCTTCTTCCAAAGAAGCTTCTTCTGAAAGTCTGGCAGATTTCTCACTCATTTTTTCTTTATTAAGATTCGGATCTTTCTCTTTATCCTTTTTAAGATCCTCCATCAACACATCTAAATCTTCGGGATCCTCTAAATCGAGATCAGTTGGCTGCGCCCAAAGATTTTGAACTTGCAATAAAGTGAACAATGAGAGAACAAGTATATTCAGTTTCAATTAAACCCTAACCTCAAAAAAATCTTTTAGTATTGACTCATATTTTGCTTGTTTATCTTTTAATCCCAATTGCGCACTCGCCTTGGCCGCATACTCTAGTGCTTTAATCACCATACCAGAGAATGCATTCTTGCGAATGATATCTTCGTAAACTTGTAATGCTAGATCATAATTTTTCTTGGTAAAATAAATATCACCAATTTGTCGTTTTGCACGAACCACGATTTGTTTACTTTTAGATTTTTCTAAAAATTGAAATACCTTAAGTGCTTCATCATTCTTACCATTTTCTTTTAAACGAATTGCCTTGTGATAATAATCCAAATCCTTTTCATACTCACCTTTAGAATTAAGGTAAGCATCATCAGCGACTTGAGCTGCAGCTTCCGCTGTTAACCCATCTTTTCCAAATACATCAATGGTTTCAGAACTAGCTACTTCTCCAGCAGCTGGATTCGCTGCTCTTTTATCATCTTTAAGCTTGTCATACTTATCATTAAGAGTTTTATATTTGGCCAATAGATCATCATACTGCTGTTTACTTACCCACTTCACATCTTTTTTAACTTTGCGATTACTACTATCACCAGAAATGCTTTTGCGAGTTGATTCAACAAAACTAGAACATCCGGAAAAAGAGAAGAAGATTAGCGCTATGGCAACGGCCAAAAATTTAGAAATCATTTGTCCTCCATGACAAAACAATCTAGTACACTGTAGAATGCACTACATTATTATTTTAAGGGTTGTACTACTGCTAAGTCAATGTTATTAAAGACAATTTTAAATTATGACAGAATACAATTATATAAGCTCCAAACAATTGACTAAAACGGTTCTTCGAATGAAGAAGGATTATACTAGTTTTGTGTACTTCACCTTGGAATCTAATGAGAACATCGCCTTCTATTCCACTCTTCCCTTTGAAAAAGGCCAAAACTTTCGGGATATAGTTGTGTATACAACTCCAGAACTTGAAAAAGAACTTAAGAATATAATTGCCCACTGCAACAAAAATGGGCAACTTACCATCTTAGAAGAAAGCTTAATTAGTGATCAGTAGCTATAGATTTTCTTTGATGTATGCTAACACATCATCGTGATGGGTTTTTGTTTTCACCTTCGCCATAATCTCTTTTAGCTTGCCATCTTTCCCCACAATAAAAGTTTGACGAAGAATTCCATCGTACTCTTTGCCCATAAACTTTTTAGGTCCCCAAGAGCCATATTTATCGGCCACTTTATGATCTTCATCCGATAGCAAAGTAAAGTTCAAACCATCACGCTGCTCAAAACGCTTTAATCTTTCTGGCGCATCTGGACTAATGGCCAAAACCACCGTGTTGGCCTTTGCGAATTCTTTTTTATAATCGCGAATACCACCAGCTTGAACCGTACAACCTGGAGTCATTGCTTTAGGATAAAAATAAACCACCACATTCTTTTTACCTTTAAAATCTTTTAGAGATACTTTATCTCCATTTTGATCTACTAATGTAAAGGCTGGTGCCATATTTCCAATTTTAGGTAGTGCCATGTCTTACTCCTTTTTACCA
This sequence comes from Bacteriovoracaceae bacterium, assembly GCA_041547255.1. Lineage (GTDB taxonomy): Bacteria > Bdellovibrionota > Bacteriovoracia > Bacteriovoracales > Bacteriovoracaceae. Next base: position 1,278 of record JBFEUX010000224.1, on the reverse strand, counting down.
ACGATCTCGCATCTGACGTAATTTAACAAAGTTCTCTTTATCTGTCCCTAATTTCGGCCCTGAGTATTCTGGATTCAACGCTCGAAAAAATGGATTGTATTTTTTTTCTTCAGCAATAGTACTTAAATAGAACTTACCCTCTTTGGCCAGTTCTTGCACTTTGCCCAAATACTCGTCAATTGATTTGTTATTGGGCTCTATCGTTTTAGCAAATTGTAGATTATTTATAAAGTAATCATGTGAAGGATAAATAATAATTTGCTCCCCCAAATGATTAAAAATATTTTTCATCGTTTCATAAGAGACTTCTGGAGAACCACCATTTTTACAATTGCCAATTCCTGCATTAAAAATGGCATCACCACTGATAAGACCAATTTCCTTTCCATTCTCTACCAGAAGATAGCAATAATGGTCCATCACATGCCCAGGGGTATGCAATGCTATGATTTTTTCCGTATCTGAAAGTTTAAATTCCTCTTCATCTTGTAGTTTTAAATGCTGTGTATGGGGTAAAGACAAAAACTTTTCATTGTCTGCCACATGATCCCAATGCTGGTGAGTGTTAATCAAATATTTAGGAGTCAGTCCTAGCTTCTTACTAATAGGTAAAGTCATAGCAAGGTCGGCGGGATCAAAGAAAATTGCATCCTTTGTCTTTTCACTGTATAAAATATAGTTAAAATTTCTTAAACTATTTTTAAGATAAACTTGAATAACCTTCATAACACACCACAGGGTAAAAATGATTACAGCTAGTTTGATTCATAATTCATTTATTTTTTTCTTTGGCCTTACTTTGGCCATTAAAATTTATTTACTCATTCTAAATATACGACATATAAAAAGCAATTATGAAGTTGTCCCTAGTGATTTTGCCGATAAAATTACCCTGGAAGAGCATCATAAGGCCCAAAAATATACCATTGCCAAAAATAAATTCAACATGGTTACTATCGTGCTTCATGCTGCCATTTTATTAGTGTGGCTAGAGACAGATTTATTACAAAATCTATTTTATAGTACTGCTAGCTGGTTCAGCGATTCCGTTTGGCAGGGAGTTAGCTTTCTAATGAGTTTTATGCTCATTGGGGCCATCATTGCCATTCCAGAAACTCTTTATAGTAATTTTGTACTAGAAGAAAAATATGGCTTTAACAAAATGACTGCGGCCATTTTTGTTAAGGACTTTTTAAAACAGATTCTACTTACTCTTATTATTGGGGTTCCTTTTATATATCTTACGCTAAAGATTCTTTACTCTTTGGGCAATAATTG
>JBFEUX010000367.1:0-1865 GCA_041547255.1 Bacteriovoracaceae bacterium | reverse complement strand
TGCGTCTTTATTTTTAGTTTTTTTTAGCAAGAGATAGACAAATTTGATTGTGTTCTAGATTTTTACTATTTAACATTCAAATGCCTCCCTCCTCATATCATTTAGCAGTCTTACATAATGCTATTCCAAATTAAAGTTAAGGATTATTGCGTCTAAAATGGAGGAAGATATGAAATTTGAATTTAAGCACAAAACCTTACCGCTAATATTTTTAAGTATGTTTGTTGTTGCTTGTTCAACCACGAAGGATAGTGGCGGAGAAATGAGTCAGGTAAACTTTCAAAAAGGTGAACCCAAACCAAATAAATTTTGGTGGCCACAAAAAGTTGATCTGGCACCACTTCGGCAAAATTCACTAGAATCCAATCCAATGGATAAAAAATTTAATTATGCTAAAGAGTTTAAGAAACTGAACTTAGAGGCCGTTAAAAAAGATCTCTCGGAAGTCATGACTACTTCTCAGGATTGGTGGCCAGCAGACTTTGGCCATTATGGGCCATTTTTTATTCGCATGGCCTGGCATAGTGCTGGAACTTACCGTACTACCGATGGCCGTGGTGGGGCAGCGGGTGGCCAACAGAGATTTGAACCCTTAAATAGTTGGCCAGACAATGTCCATCTGGATAAAGCACGTCGTTTGCTGTGGCCGATAAAAAAGAAATACGGGAAAAGAATTTCCTGGGCAGATTTAATGGTGCTCGCAGGTAACGTCGCCTTGGAAGATATGGGATTTAAGACTTTTGGCTTCGCTGGTGGCCGTACCGATGACTGGGAACCTGAATTAGTTTATTGGGGGCCTGAGATGAAGTTTTTAGATCGCAAACGTCAACGTAAAGGTGGAGAGTTGAAAAAACCTTTTGGCGCCACTCAAATGGGTCTTATCTATGTAAATCCTGAAGGGCCAGATGGAAATCCTGATTTTATATTGGCAGGTAAAGCGATTCGAGAAGCTTTCGGCCGAATGGGGATGAACGATGAAGAAACTGTTGCACTTATTGCTGGTGGACATACTTTTGGTAAAACCCATGGGGCAAGAAAAGCAAAGGATTGTGTAGGTCCTGAACCAACTGCAGCCCCTTTAGAACAACAAGGTTTAGGTTGGAAAAATAAATGTGGTACAGGTAAAGGAAAAGATACTATCGGTAGTGGGCTTGAAGGGGCGTGGACTTCTTCACCTACACAGTGGAGCTTGACCTTTCTTAAATTTCTTTATGCGTTTGAATGGAAAAAAATTGAAGGTCCTGGTGGAGCTATTCAGTGGGAGCCAGTTGAAGAAAGTGCCAGGAATTTAATTCCAGATGCACATGATCCAACTCTAAAACATCCTCCTATGATGTTGACTACTGATTTAGCTCTTAGATATGATCCCATTTATGCAAAAATTAGTAAGCGTTTTCTTGCCAATCAAAAAGAGTTTGAAGATGCTTTTGCGCGAGCATGGTTTAAACTTATTCATCGTGATATGGGACCACGTGCTCGTTATTTGGGTAAAGATGTGCCAAAAGAAATACTTCCTTGGCAGGATCCGATTCCCGTTGTAAATCACCGCTTAATAACTAACAGTGATATAGCAAAACTTAAACGTAATATTTTGAAATCAGGACTAACAGTATCCGAATTGGTGCGAACTGCCTGGGCTTCAGCGGCAAGCTATAGAGGAACTGATATGCGCGGAGGGGCGAATGGAGGCCGTCTGCGCTTATCTCCTCAAAAAAATTGGCCAGTTAATAATCCACAAGAACTAAGTAAGGTGCTGGCCAAATTGGAAAATATTCAAAAAGATTTTAACAAATCTCTGAGCGGTGGCAAACGCGTTTCACTCGCTGATATCATTGTGCTAGGGGGGAGTGCTGCCATTGAGACGG
>JBFEUX010000150.1:0-7353 GCA_041547255.1 Bacteriovoracaceae bacterium | reverse complement strand
GTTGTCACTGTACCAAAGGCCAGGTCAACAGTGCCATCTTCAGAACAAGTACCATTAAGGGCATAAGTGGTTTCATTTGCCGATGTTACATCTAGCGCAGCTGGTGCAATGGCAATGGTTGGAATAATAGTATCTTTTAAAACGGTAGTTGAATCATTAGAAGTACCATGATCTGCCGAAATGGCCACACTGGCATTATCAGCAACACCTGAAACATCCATGGCCGCTGTAGTAAAAGCACCAGCGGTACAAGTAGGAGTATCAATAACGCCTCCTACATCTACAGTTACGATTGCAGTATCGACAGTACAAGTACCGCTCACCACATAAGCAGTGTGGTTGCTGGCATTAATTATTGGAGTAGAAGTTAACACAACTAAGTAGTCAACCTTATCAACATTATTAGTGGCACTGACTCCGGTGTTGCCATAGATGTCGGTAAGCTCAGCAGTGAAAGCATAAGTTGAACCAAAAGCATATCCAGTAGTATCAATGGTCCCTGTAAAGTTAGCACCGTCACAGACAAAGCCTGATTGAGAAGGTGCGAGAGCTCCATCAATTTTTATGATTACTGTTTGGCCACTTTCATCACAAGTACCATCAACGGTATAGGTCGTTGAGTCGGTAACTGGTGTAATCATGGAAGCATCAGCAGGATTAGTTATGGCCACATTCGGAGGTAAAATATCAAACGGATTGGAAATCACTCCCGTTAATACCCCAGAAGTAAAACTCAAGTCATAAGCAGTAAATGCTTTATCAATACTCAGATCTCCGAAAGTTGCAGTACCTGCCACCGCAGCTACCGTTGTCGTTCCACTTAGTGTTGCAGCTCCGGCAGATGGGTCAGTATTTATCACAACACTCACACTATCGGTGGCAGTGGTAACTTTGTTTCCAAATGCATCTTGAATATTAACGGTGATAGCAGGAGCAATTGCGACTCCGGCATCGGCATTACTTGGTTGTTGATTGATGGCCAGTTGGGCCGGTGCCGCTGCAGAAATATCAAAACCAACCGAGTTACCTGCAGTCAGGCCGGTGGCGCTAGCGCTTAGTGAGTATGAGTTAAAAGCTTTATCTATATTAAGATCACTAAAAGTTGCAATCCCGCCAACGGCAGCAATTGTTAGGGTTCCACCTAAAGTCGCTGCTCCTGCAGATGGATCGGTTCCAATCGCAATTGTAACATTATTAGTGGCAGTTGGAACGAGATTGCCATTGGCATCTTGTATCTCAACGGTAACTGCCGGATTAATACTTACCCCTGCAACTGTATTAGTTGGCTGTTGTACAAATGCTAGTTTGCTGGCCGGTGCCTGAGTGATATCGAAGGCGACTGAAGTCGCACTGGTAAGTGTTCCCGAGGTAAAGCTAAAAGTATAACCAGTATTTACTGTATCTATGGCAATATTACTAAATGTTGCTACCCCAGCAACGGCCGCAACCGTTTTGGTTCCTGCAATAACTGCTGTTCCTGCAGAAGGATCTGTTCCGAAAGCAAGAGTGACATTATCTGTTGCAGCGGTAACAAGATTATTGGCCGCATCTCGCACTTCAACCGTGATGTTTGGTGCGATAATAGTACCATTTGTTGTTGAAGTTGGTTCCTGGGTAATCACCAGTTGAGTTGGATAAGTTAAGATATCAAAGGCTGCAGAAGTCGCAGTGGTAAGTCCGAGTGCAGTGGCATCTAAGGTATAACCAGTTCCCACTTGGTCTAAACTTATATCGTTAAAGACAGCAGCACCGTTAACAGCAGCTATGGTTAACGTTCCGGATAGTACTGAGCCACCAGGATTATTATTTATCGCAAGGGTAATACTGTCTGTGTCTGCAGTTTTATTTCCAAAGGCATCTTGAATCTCGACTTCTATCGCCGGAGCAACAATGACTCCATAGTCAGTGTTACTAGGTTCTACTGAGAAGGCAAGTTGCGCTTTGGCCGCAGGAGTAATATTAAAAACATTTGAAGTCGCATTTGTTAAAACGCCAGAACTCGCAGTTAAGGTATAGCCATTGGCAGCGATGTCCATGTTGATATCATTAAAAGTGGCAATCCCTCCAACAGCAGCTTGAGTAAGAGTTCCTGCTAAGTTTACCGTACCTACCGATGGATCGGTACCGATAGTTAGAGTGACATTACTGGTTTCAGTAGGTACCAAATTACCATTGGCATCTTGAAATTCTACCGTCATGGCCGGAGCAATATTTACACCCGCAACACTAGAGGTTGGTTGTTGTGTAAAGACAACTTTTGTTGCTGCTGCCTGGGTAATATCAAATGTAGATGAGGTGGCAGAAGTTAAAGCTCCCGAAGTAAAGGTTAGGGTATAGCCAGCAGCCACCACGTCAATATTAATATCACTAAAAGTGACAATACCACCGACAGCCGCTTTACTTAGAGTTCCACCTAAGGTGGCAGTCCCTCCGGAGGCATCTGTTCCAAAGGCCACGGCAACAGTATCGGTTGCAGTTGTTACGAGATTATTGGCAGCATCTCTTATTTCAACTGTGATAGCTGGCGTGATATTAAATCCATTATTGGTATTAATTGGTTGCTGCGTGATAACCAGTTGAGTTGGTGTTTGTAAAATATCAAAAGCAGCAGAAGTAGCTGTCGTTAAACCGGCGGCAGTTGCATCTAGCGTATAAGCAAGACCCGCTTTATCAATATTGATGTCATTAAAAATGGCCGTACCGTTAACCGCAGCTTGAGTAAGGGTACCACTCAAAGTACCAGCGCTTGGATTATTATTTATGGCAAGGCTGATACTGTCGGTATCAGCTGTTTTGTTACCAAAAGCATCTTGGATTTGAACCTCGATGGCAGGCGTAACATTAGAATTTTGTTCTGTATTAACTGGTTCAACACTAAAGGCCAGTTGTGCTTTCACCGCTGGGGTGATGTTAAAACTGGTAGAAGTATCGGCAGTAAGGGTTCCGGAAGTGGCCTGGATGGTATATCCCGTAAATGCTTTATCAATATTTAAATCAGTAAATGTTGCAATCCCTCCAACTGCGGCAACAGTCGTTGTTCCACCTAAAGTTGCAGTAGCACCACTGGGATCGGTTGCAATGGCAAAAGTAACGTTATCTGTAGCACCTGCTACGAGATTATTAGAAGCATCTCTGATTTCAACGGTAATCTGAGGTGCAATACTTACACCGGCAACTGCATTAGAAGGTTGTTGAGTGATGATTAGTTGAGTGGCCACTGCGGCAGTAATATCGAAGGCTGCGGAGGTGGCACTGGTTAGAGTTCCAGAAGTAAAACTGAAAGTATATCCAGTGTTAGCTGTATCAATAGCAATATCATTAAAAGTTGCGATCCCTCCAACAGCTGCTACTGTTAAAGTCCCTGCGATTGCTGCTGCCCCTGCAGAAGGATCAGTTCCAAAAGCTAGCGTTACCGCATCTGTTGCATTGGTAACCAGGTTATTGGCAGCATCTCTTATTTCAACGGTGATAGCTGGGGCCATCACTGTATTTTCGGAAGTGTTAGTCGGCTCTTGGGTAATAACTAATTGAGTTGGAGTGGCAGTAATATCAAAGGCAGCGGAAGTTGCTAAGCTTAATCCGGCAGCAGTTGCATTGAGAGTATATCCAACACCTGCTTTATCTATATTTATATCATTAAAGGTGGCAGTACCATTAACGGCCGCTTGTGACAGGGTTCCGGCCAGGATTCCTGCGGATGGATTATTGTTAATAATAAGTGAGATACTATCGGTATCGGCGGTTTTGTTTCCAAAGGCATCTTGGATTTCAACCTCAATACTAGGAGCAATCGCGGTATTGTATTCGGCATTACTAGGTTCTACTGTAAAGGCCAATTGCGCTTTGGCAGCTGGGGTAATATTAAATAGAGTCGATGTATCTTGAGTTAAGACCCCAGAGGCTACCTGTAGGGCATAGCCAGTAAAAGCTTTGTCGATACTAATATCACTAAAAGTGGCAACCCCACCAACAGCAGCAACAGTGGTGGTTCCAGACAGAACAGCAGCGCCTGCCGATGGATCTGAAGCAAAACTTAGTGTGACATTACTAGTTTCACTTGGAACTAAAATATTATTGGCATCTCTAAATTCCACAGTAATGGCTGGGTTGATACTGACACCCGCAACGGTATTACCTGGATCTTGAGTGATCACTAATTGCGTGGCCGGTGCTTGGGTAATATCAAAAGCGGCAGATACCGCATTAGTTAGCGTGCCAGAAGTAAAGTCAAAGGTATAGCCCAGATTAACGGTATCAACCGTAATGTCATTAAAGGTCGCAATCCCGCCAACGGCAGCCACGGTTGTGGTTCCGCCAATAGTCGCTGCTCCCGCCGATGGATCTGTACCAAAGGCAACCGTCACATTATCAGTCGCCGCTGCAACTAAATTGTTATTGGCATCGCGAATTTCAACCGTCATGACAGGTGCCATCACAACGCTGTTTTCAGTATTACTTGGACCTTGAGTGATTACCAGTTGAGTTGGAATAGCAATAATATCAAAAGCGGCAGAGGTATCCGATATTAACGCACCCGAAGTGGCATCTAGGGTGTATCCCACGCCGACATTATTTATATTAATATCGCTAAAGACAGCGGTACCATTAACAGCAGCAACTGTTAGTGTTCCTGCTAAAGTACCGGCACTTGGATTATTATTAATCGCCAAAGTTATATTGTCGGTATCAGTAGTTTTATTTCCATAAAAATCCTGAATTTCCACTTCGATGGCCGGACTGATATTTACATTATATTCTGTGTTGACTGGCTGTACGCTAAAAGCAACTCTTGCTTTAACACCTGGGGTAACATCAAATGTATTAGAAACATCAGCAGTTAGTGCTCCTGAAGAGGCGCGAATACTATAACCGGCAAAGGCTTCATTGATAGAGATATCACTAAAGGTGGCGATACCATTAACTGCAGCAACAGTAACTGTTCCGTTTAGGGTCGCGGCCCCTGCCGAAGGATCAGTAGAGAAGGCCAGGGTTACATTATCCGTAGCACCCGGTACCACATTGTTGGCAGCGTCTCTAACTTCTACGGTAATGGCCGGATTGATAACATTCCCAGCTACAGTATTAGTAGGTTGAGTCGTTATAATGAGTTGCGTGGCCGTTGAAGGGGTAATATCAAAAGCAGCAGAAGTGGCCGCAGTTAAAGCACCCGAAGTAAAATTAAAAGTATAAGCTAATTCTGCTGTATCAATAGATAGGTCATCAAAAGTGGCAATCCCGCCCACCGCAGCTTTGGTGAGGGTACCAGCAATAGCAGCTGTACCTGCTGTCGGATCATTTCCAAAGGCCAGTGTGATATTATCGGTAGCTGTGGTAACTAAGTTACCACCAGCATCTTGAATTTCAACAGTGACGGCTGGGGCCATCAGTGAATTTTGCATGGTATTGCTTGGCTCTTGCGTAACCACTAATTGAGTAGGTATTCCGGGGTTAATAGTAAAGCTAGCGGAAGTTGCTCCGGTTAAACCAGCAGCACTGGCAGTTATATCATAGCCCGCTCCTACCGTATCAATATTTAAATCAGCAAAGCTGGCACTTCCTGAAAGGGCCGCAACACTTAAAGTACCATTAAAAGTTGCTGTGCCGGCCGAAGGATCGGTACCAATGGCCAGAGTAATAGTATCAGTATCAGTGGTTTTATTTCCGTATGCATCTTGTATTTCTACTTTTACCGCAGGATTAATAAGAGCATCGAAAGTCGTATCACTTGGCTCTACCGAGAAGGCGAGTTGACTCTTAACATTTGGTACCACATTAAAACTAGTTGAAGTATCAGTGGTTAAAAGACCTGAAGATGCCACTAAGTCATATCCGATGAAGGCTTTATCTATCGCTATGTCAGCGAAAGTTGCGACACCTCCCACTGCAGCTACTGTTACGGTTCCGCCCAGAGTGGCAGCACCTGCCGAAGGATCGGTTCCAAAGGCCAGGGTAATATTATCAGTAGCCGTTGGAACTAAGTTATCCATAGAGTCTCTTAGTTCAACAATAATATCTGGATTAATCGTTACCCCTGCCACAGAGTTGCTAGGTTGCTGGGTAAAAACGACTTTAGCCGGAGGTGATTGCGTGATATCAAAAGGAACCGAAGTATCACCAGTCAGTCCAGCTGAGGTCACATTAAATGTATAACCACTAGCAATGGTATCAATTGCTAGATCATTAAAAGTGGCAACACCACCAACCGCGGCAACAGTTAAAGTACCACTAAGCGTAGCAGCACCTGCTGAAGCATCCGTACCAAATGAAATGGTGACATTATTATTGGCCGCTACAACCAGGTTGTTTGCAGCATCTCTTACTTCTACCGTTACGGCCGGAACCATAGTGTAATTGGCATAAGTATTGGTTGGTTGCGTAGTAATAACTAATTGGGTACCTGGTGTTTCATTAACTCTGATACCGCTCATATCTGCAGGGATAAAAGCACTGAAATCCAGGATTGCATCAAGCGTGGTATAAACAGCGTGTGTGATTTTCCCGGTGGTATTTAAATCAATAGCAGTATTTCCAAAAGCGATACCATCATTATCGATATCTGGATCTGTTACTGTATATCTAAACATAAGAGAATCAGAACCAGATCCCGCAAGGTAGTCAGCATAAATGGTTCCACTGGCCAGCGTAATTTCTAAGCGAGGAGTATTGGTTACTGCAACTGGTTTATCAAATTGCACATTAAAGTCTAAGTTTTGTCCGGTTGTATAATTGGCATCTGTTGGTACCGTTAGTGCGATAACTTGAGCGACACCACTATCAACTAACACATAAGGAGTAAGCGGAGGAGCGATAGACTCTCGTGCATTAAGTGGATTGGCATCCTGAATGGTGGCCCCATTTAGATTAATAAGGTTTCCAATCACAACACCATTGTCGTCGTCATCTCCGGTAACAACTGTGTATTGAAAAGTAAGAGTATTGGTTCCAGAACCACTGATATAGACAGCTTGTTTAGTATCAACACCAATTGTTAAATCGACACTTGGGATTCCTCCGGCGACAGTAACAACTTCGTTAAATACTAAATCGAACTGAATAATATCACCTGAGATATAAGTATTATTGGCCGGCAGATTTATACTGGCGACATAAGGAGAGTCACCATCCAGGTAAGTTGTTGCAAGCGCAGCTAGTTCTGCTGCTCCAAGAGTATAGCTTGGGTCAGCTGCATTTCCTGCGGTGTCCGCAATACTTCCCCCATTTATATCAATCGGAGTTGTAAGGGAGATCCCATCTAAATCCATATCAGTACTTGCTACTTGGTAGCGGTAAATATGAGTGGTGGTATTGGAACCACTGGCATAAGTTGCGTAAACAGTGCTACCACCAACATCC
>JBFEUX010000316.1:0-2799 GCA_041547255.1 Bacteriovoracaceae bacterium | reverse complement strand
GAGTATATCATTGATATTAACGGGGCTGGAAAGATTATTGGTGGTATGTGGTTAAGTTATGAACGTCCAGATTTCCTCTGGGTAAAGAAGTCTAAAGGATTTATTGGTACGGGACGTTTTTTCGGTATCGTTGGTTATATGAATGAGTTAAGAAACTTAGTTAAGGTTCGAAAATAATCGCTAACTTAGTTATTGATTGTGTTTAATAAACTTATTTGACGATAACGACAGTCCAGTCTTGTGGTACTGAAATAACATCTACTCCAACATCTTCACCGTAACGAATGCAACGACAGTCAAAGTTTTCATTAGGACTTAAGAAAACTTTTCTTAAATTTAGTTCATTAATAAAGTTTGGTAGGGTTGGATAGTTAAAACTAACTTTCTTCTCAGTTGCATTTATTTCCAGGCCAAGTAGTGCTGAAATAAGCATAAATACGGTTCCCACCGCCCAAGCTTGAGGGGAGCAGGCGACAGGATAAAGAGTTGGCCCTTCTCCTTTAGTCCTTTCGAATCCACAGTAAAGTTCTGGTATTCTTTGTAATTCAAGATATAACGAAGCATCAAATATAGCACTGGCCAGTGTGAGTAGTTCTTTTTTCTTTTTGTATTTTCTTAGTCCATAGGCAATGATTGCATTGTCGTGAGGCCAGATGGATCCATTGTGGTATGACATAGGATTATAGCGTAGCTCATCCCTTGATAATGTGCGTATGCCCCAACCAGAGAACATATCTGGCGAGAATAGTTTCTCAGTCACTTTATCGGCCCTAGCATCATCTAGTATTTCAGCAGCTAAGCAATGACCAGCATTAGATGAAATCACCATGGCGGGATTTTTTTGACCATCCAAGGCGATGGGAATGAAATTATTGTAATCATCCCAAAAAACATCATTAAATTTTTTTCTTAGCTGTATGGCCTGTTCATTTAATTTGTCGGAAAAACCTTCTTCACCCATAACTTTTGCTAATTTCGCTGCCTGCAGTTTTGCTTGGTAGACGTATGCTTGAACTTCACTAAGAGCGATCGGTCCTTGGACTAAGTTGCCATCATGATATGAAATTGAGTCGAAAGAATCTTTCCAGCCTTGGTTATCAAGCCCGTCTTGACTTTTTTTATGGTATTCAACAAAACCATCTTGGTCCATATCTCCAAATTCATCAATCCATTTAAGAGCTGCTTTTATTTCTGGCCAGATGATTTTTAAGGTCTCGAGATCAGCAGTTCTTTCATAGTAAATTCCTGCTAGCCAAATAAATAATGGGGTCGCGTCGGCTGATCCATAATAACGTTGGAAAGGAAGTTCTCCTAAGTTTGCCAGTTCTCCATCTCTCAGTTCATGTAGAATTTTTCCTGGGGCAGAGTCTTCTTCATCGTTCTGCTCTTTCGCCTGATTTTTTGCCAAATGACGAAGTACTCCTTGGGCAATAAAAGGAGAGAAGATAATTAATTGGGCAGCCGTAATAAGACCATCTCTTCCAAAGACAGTGTTGTACCAAGGAATTCCTGCATTGGGGTACCAGTTTTGCTCATGTTTATCTAGTAAGCTAATTAAATCCACACTCGATCTATTGACCCAATGATTAACTTGTTCATTACTGGTGTGGATAGTTGCGATACTATTGCGTAGCTGGTTTATTTCATGTTCTAACTGTTTTTTGGACTCAAGAAAACTAATCTCCTTCATAGGAGTTTCATCGAAAAATAAGCTGTAGGTAACTTCGTGTTCAAGTTTTTCGTTTGGTTTGAGACTTATTTGAAAATTGAAACCCTCTTCATTAACTTCACAAGTTGCAGAAGTTCGAACAACGGTTTTTCTTTTTATTTTATCTACAGAATCATAAATCATCTCTAATCTTTGAGGACCTATTATTTTCTGGACCTTTCCATGTTTACTTTTACGTTGAAAACCTTTTAGCTCAAATATATCTTTGAAATCAGCATCGACATGCAAGCTGAAGCTTAAAGCCACATCTTTATTGGAGTAATTCCTGAAAATAAATTTATCGTATACTTCGTCATTGTGGATAAACTTTTTTCGTTTGATATGAATGACTGAATCTTCCTCTGGCGTTTTTGTCTTGCGTAACTTGGGGTTAACCAGGTCCACACTCAAAACGTCATTATCTTCCCTTACTGTAGAACTCAAAAATAGTGGACGCACCCCAAGAACTTTAAACTCTAATTTTGAAATATAACGTGTTCCTCTATGAAAGATTCCCTGTAGATTTTGTCCTGTATTATAAACATCACCCCAGCGATCAAAAACGCCAAAGCTTCGGCCGTGGTTTAGGGTAAATGTTTTTGAATCCACAAAAGCAGAACACTCGTCAGCCGTTTTTTCATCTGTACTACTGGAATACTCTTCTGCCTTCATTTTCCCCGCCCCCTGTTAGAGGTATTTGGTGATAACTGCCGGTTGCCTGTAACGGAACTGTTTTATTTATATCAATTAAGTATTGATAGGCTTCCAAATAGTTCGCGGCCATTATACCAACACTATAGTGACTTTCAAAATATTCGCGAACTGATCGTCGGTCTAAAGAGCTTAAAGTGCTGACAGCAGCAATGGCATCTTTCATATTATTTACAATGGCGCCCGTAACACCTGGAGTAATGACTTCAGGTACAGAGCCATTATGCCACGCTAGCACTGGTGTGCCACAGGCCATGGCCTCAATCATGACCAGGCCAAAAGGTTCTGGCCAGTCAATAGGAAATAATAAAGCGATTGCATCTCCTAAAAAAGCCTCTTTTTCTTGCTCGTTTATTTCTCCGATATATTCCACTAGTGGG
>JBFEUX010000146.1:0-7480 GCA_041547255.1 Bacteriovoracaceae bacterium | reverse complement strand
TGCTAAAGAGCTAATAAGCTTCACCGTAGTGCTTAATCCTTCCTTCAAACTGAAAGGGATATCTATCTGTAGATAATCTAGAAGATCTTTACCTTTTTGATAATCATACTTGAAGCCTCTCGCTTCAAACAAGATTTTAGGCTGTTTGTCTTTACTAGGCATTGGTGGATCTGTAATAAAAACTTGGAATAAGCGTCTTCCATCCCGACTATCAAATTCAAGCACATACATAATCTCGTTTATCTTTTTATTGATATACGATTTCAACTCCTCATTATTGAGCTTACTTACGATTTCCACCCAATAAAGTTCTCCATTTTGAATTTTATTCTTTCCCTCAAAGGGGTGAACTTCATCAACAGTTTCCACAACGATCTCTTTATTTTGCTTTTGATCTGTTACTTGCGCCTCAACCGGTGCCAGCCCAAATAACAAACTAAACAGAATCATCATTATTGAAAATTGTAAGTTACAACATTTCACGAACAAATTTCTCCAAATACCTTTCATCTACCCGTAAACTTTTAACTCGTCCTTTGAGCTGCTCCTCTTCCTTTTTGGTAAAGGTCTTCAGCAATGCTGATTTAGTGCTGCTTTTCCCAAAGACAGTGTATGGAAGAGACTTTGCTGCATCCAGGGGAGATTGAACTTTAAAACAGTGAAAATTTAATCTATAAAGTAGGTTGTTTAATGTTTTTACATCTTTCACTTCAGAGAAGTCTGACAGCATAACAACCTCTTTACCCTTAGCAATGAGATTTTTTAGCAGGGCCAATCTTTTTTTCTCATCAAAACCATAGTTAAAATCAAAATTTAAATTAACTTTTCCATGCTCATCCAACACTCCCATTTTTTCCAACTCAGAGACAACAAGTGTTACTCCTTCCTGGCCAGAGCATAATGGAAGAATTTTAATATCATCGGTTTGAATTATTGCTGCTACCTTGTCTTTTGACTTTTCTGCTATCAGATAAATCAAACACATTATTTCTAGCGCTGCTTGTAATTTTGATATGCCCTTATATCCAAAAAGCATTGTTTCAGAAAGATCCAATATTACATAAATTTCGACATTTCTTTCTTCTTCAAAAGTTTTCACGAATGTCGTGTTTGTTTTGGCCGATAGCTTCCAGTCGATAAACCGAACGTCATCACCAGGAGTATAAACCTGGTGTTCTTTAAACTGTAAGCCTGCCCCTTTAAAATGCGATTTTAACATCCCAACAGAGAATGCATTTGAATTTCTAAAGAGATGATTCTGGAGAGAACCAACTACTTTTTCAATTTCTTTTAAATTCATTTACAAGCACTCACTCGCAATGTCGTAGACAACATCCCTAACATTAATTTTATCAATGATCGCTTCATATGAAAGTAAAACCCTGTGTCCCAGTACACTTTTTACAATTTCTAAAACGTGTTCAGGTGAAACAAAGTCTTTCCCTTCCATAAAAGCTTTAAACTTGGAAATTTTATATAACCAGATCGCTGCACGTGGTGAAGCACCCGCCATAATTGCACCGTCATATTTTTTAACAAAATACTCATTTCCTGGGCGAGTCGCATGAACGATTTTAACGATTAGGTCTTTAACTTTTTCATCAACATAGATATTATTTACTTCAGTTTTTATATCGTTCAAAATTTCTGCATTCAATATGGGCTCAAGCACATCCAGATTTTTTAAGTTCAGATCCAAAATTGATTTTTCTGCTTCATAGTCAGGATAGCCAACATGCACTTTCATCATAAATCTATCCAACTGTGCCTCTGGAAGATTATAAGTTCCCTCTTGTTCAATTGGGTTTTGGGTGGCCATAACAACAAAGGGAGTTTTGAGTTTGTAACTCTTATCACCAATTGTAACTTGCTTCTCGGCCATCGCCTCTAAAAGAGCAGCTTGCACTTTTGCAGGCGATCTATTTATTTCATCGGCCAATACTAATTGAGTGAAAATCGGACCAAATTTTGTCGAAAATTCCTCTTTTTTCTGATTGTATATCATCGTACCAATCAAATCACTTGGTAATAAGTCTGGTGTGAACTGGATTCGATTAAAATCAAGATCACAAAGTTTACTCATTGTAGAAACACTTAAAGTTTTTCCCAAGCCAGGCATACCCTCTATTAAAAGGTGTCCTTCACATACCAGCGCAGCAATAACGGACTCAAGCATCTCATCCTGGCCAAAAATAATACTTTTAGCCGAGCTTAAAACTTTATTTACCTTTTCAATGTTCTCACTCATTTCTACCCTCACTTACGAAAATCACAAATTCATTGGGTTGTATTATACAACCAGAAGCTAGTACTAAACAGTCTTTTTTGGTTGACTACTGTACCCCGTTATTTGCTTCCTATTTTATAATTTACAAATTCATAATGCTCACTGAGCTTGCGGATAACATCGTTGGCAACCCCCGAAGTAATTTCTTGTGAGGTCTCTGTATTCAGCTTATGCAATAACCAGCCAAGCCCTTTAACATATTTATAAAGCAATTGCGTTTCTACTGTAGTTGATTGGTTTCCTTCAGAACTAGTTCGTCTTACTCTGTCTAAAACCAATTTACCATTTGACCAATTGTGCACAGAGTAAATATATAGAGTTGTAATCTCACCTGTGGGCCTAATCTCTATTATCTCAAAGGTATTTTCTTCAGCTTTCACTTTTATTACTGATGTCTCTAGTAAGCCTGATTCATCCTCATAAAAACTATAGCCATCTTTATCTTTTATATATTTATGATCGCCTAGCCAATTTGGGATATCATCAGGCAGCACCATCTTGGCCTTGCTTAAAAATATTTTTTTTATTTTTTTTTCGATATTTTGTGGAAGTCCCTTTGAATTCACTAAATTTACAGCAAGCTTTCCGTTTTCATTCACGATATAAGCGTAACTGTCCTTTAGCTCTATATTTGGTGTTTTAGTGGCCATTAACTTCTTTAAATAATCTGTTTTTAGCTCAAAAGAGAAACGCTCAGTATTATTCAATATTGGTCGATAAATTTTTTGAGAAAATGCCGTCACATTAGCAAAAGAGGCAGAGGTACTAAGGCAATAACTCCCTATAATGATCATTGCATACAACGGTAATATGTTTTTCTTTTTTATAAATAACCTTTCCTGCTGCACCTTTAACACCTTTTATATTTTTTACGGGAGTGTAAATCAAATTAGCTTCATTATAATTAAACTTACCCAAGTCTACAATAATTGCAGCAACCACGGCCATAATATCCTGAGTTAATTGAGCGCCTTTAAGCTTTATAATTGCATGGGGACTTTTATCTCCCTCAAGATGAAACCATACATCATCTTTTTTGGCCCAATCTTTTCTCAGACTATCATTACCTTGAGCACTTATTCCTACACCGATAATATAATTACCAAAATCAAAGAGACGATAATTTTTATCTTCCGAGACAGTCTTCTTTTTTATATTTGATGCTTTTTTCCAAACAGGACTAATTGTTTTCAGGTTGTTTTCAAGGGTTATCTTATTGGTTTCCCCAAGTTCTTTTTCTGTATCACCCAATCGAAGACTTAATATCTTCTTCGCCTTTTTCAATTTTTTTATTTTGCTATAGACCTCATCTCTTCTATGAAAATGCTCATTGGTTTTAAACTTTATTTTAACATTTCCTAGCATTAGTTTTTGCTCGTACTTAGACCAATCAGGTTCTTTTTCAACTAAAGACTCTAATTGGCTTAAGGACTTAATCCGCTCCAAATCTTCTAATATTCTTTTTCTCTTTCTGTTTAAAAACTTGGTCGTTTTCTTTCCACTTGCTGTTTTTTTCGCCTGTATTCTTTCTTCCTTAAGAAGCTTTGCAAAACTAACAATTTCATTTTCGGTGTTTTTATTTGCTAACTGGATCCGTCCAATTTCATCAAAGATATCAAAGCTTACTTCTGGTTTTAGCTCTGCGCTCATAGTCCATGAACGGAACAAAAGCATGTCCTTCTTTTTTTCATCATAAAAGTGATTAGCAAAGTATAGATTTCTCGCCTTATAAAAAATTAAAAAGCGATTAATCCTGCCCCACTTAGCATAATTAATAGAAAATATTCTATCTTTTGAATCAACTTCAACACCTCTAAAGCTGCTTGATCCTAAATGCTTTCTGAAATACTCTAAGAATTTATCCTGCTTCCTAAGAAAGGGTTCCGGTTTAACCTCATCTATCCAGATACCCTCTTTTCCACTTCCTCGCCCTAAATATAAATACTTCGTTTTCCCAGGAAATCTCAAGGTTATACAAATATAATAGGCAGTAGAGTAGATCTTTTGGATAAAGACGTTTTCAGATAATCCCTGATTGATTATACTAGCCTGACTTTTAATTTGATCATAAGATTGAATCATGATTGAAAATATACACAATAATCAACAGATTCTACAGCAAATAGAGTGGCCAACAATTGAAGTTGCCATTATAAATCTGTGTCATTTTGATCAAACTCCGAGCAACATACTTAAATATCTAGATAACCCTCTAACTATCGAGAATAAGTTGGAGCAAACCCAGGCTTTCTTGGAATATTTGTATGCCAACGATTTCAACCAGTTTTACATGGAGATTTCTGAACTTGAACCTACCTTTGACGCCAAAGGTAAAGTTCTGCAAATCCAAAAGGAACACCCGCTTCAGTTAGCTGAAATCAATCAATTCGCTCTTTTGTCTGAACTTTATTTAAATAATTATCAATTTATAAAACACTATTTTCCAAAGTGGCTGGAAGAAATTGACTACCATACTTTTAAACGCAATATTCAAAATAAAATTTTAAAAGAATTCCGCCGCTTTGTTTCCAAAGATGGAGAGGTCAGCCTGGATAGACATCCAAGATTGGCACCACTTTTTCAAAAGCAGCTGCAACTTGAGGGTAAAATTCGAGATAAACTAAATCACCTCATCCATCATGAAAAATTTCATCAAAAAACTCAATTCAATACTCTCGATATTCTTAATGATCGTTATGTTATTCCAATTAAAAGCGATTCTTTTAATAAAAACATGGGGCAAATCGTTGCCCGCTCTGAAAGTGGTAATACGCTTTTTGTTGAACCCTCTGAAGTTTCACAATTAAACTATCAACGTTTAGAAATTGTCATTGAAATCCAAGCAATTCTTTCCAAGATTGAACATGAATTAACAATTTCCCTGCAAGGTTTTATAAATGAATTTATAAAAATATCTAATAATGTCTTTTGGGTTGATGAATTAGTTACAAGAGCAAAGTTTGCTAATAAGTTTCAACTAACTCGCCCGCAGTTGCGAACCCAAAAAGGTTTCAAATTAAACAATAGTTTTCATCCTTTGATTGCTAACCCGGTAAAAAACGATATTACACTCACTCAAGATGAGGGCGGTTTAGTCATATCGGGCCCTAATACTGGTGGAAAAACAGCAACCTTAAAAACATTAACTTTAATGCAACTCTTTATGCACTACGGACTTTTTATCCCCTGTGATCATGGAGAAATATATCCCTATCAAAAAATATTTTATTTTGGAAATGACAATCAAGATCTTACTCAAGGCTTAAGTTCTTTTTCTGCAGAAGTTAAAAATTACACCGACCTCTTGGAGGATCTCGGTGAATCGAACCTTATACTTATTGATGAAATATTTAATTCAACATCATCAGAAGAAGCATCAGCCTTAGCAGTGGCCATGTTTAAAAAGATACATACCCTTTCAAATGCACATATTGTCGTATCTTCACACCATCAAACGTTAAAAACCATACTACATCAGGATAAATCCTACGCCTCTGCTCATGTTGGCTTCAATATGGAAGATAATCGCCCGACTTATAAGTTACACTATGGAAGTCCGGGTAGTTCCCATGCCTTAAGAATTTTTAATTCGATGACTCATCAAAATGATCTTTTTGCGAATGTTTACGAAAATGCTCTGCATTTTTTAGATAATCAAGTTATTCATTATGAAAAACTATTAGAGTCATTGGCACAAAAAGAGCATAGGCTGGAAAAGTTAATTTCAGAAAATGATGAAATTAATAAACAACTTAAAAACCAAAAAAACTCAATGGAAGGAGTTATTAAATTAAAAGTTCAAGATCGAGTTGAAAGGGCCGAAAAAAAGATTAAAAAGCTTATCGATAAAGCGGAAGGTATTATCCAAAGTGCCAAATCAGGAGATATCTCCAAATTTAAGCAAATAAACAAGCATCAACACGAAATAAGCAGAGAGCTAAATAACCTATCCCCTAAAGATGAAAAACCACAAAAAGATTACTCAAACCTCAGCGATCCTAAAGAGCTTAAAATTGGCGATAACTATTTTTGCTTAAAGCTTAATAAAACAGTAACACTCAAACGCATAGAGAAAAATAAAAAAGACGCACTAGTTGAAGCTGGTCCTTTAAGTATAAAAGTACCATGCTCAAGTCTAAAGCTTGCCAATCAACTCGATATTAAAAATACCAAATCAGATACCCCTCAGGTCTTTATCAGTAAAAGCCGTAAAGCTAAGCTTGAATATGATTGTCGAGGAATGCGTTTAGACGAGTTTCAAAATTTGATAGAAAGTTTATCCAGTTTGAGATATTTTCAGGAATCCTCATTATTGTTTCTTTTATCATACCTGGCTCATCTTTACTTAAGCAGAATTCTAATATGTACTTTCCATGGGCTCTTTTTCTAACGGGATTCTTAATGGGGATAGGTATTTTTCTTTACTATCTCTACCGACGTGATCAAACAGATGAACCATTGTAATATTGTCTGGCTTCAGATCTCTTCATACTCGAGTTCAAAATGATATTCTGAAAAGTTCCTCTCAAGCATCTGTTCTATCTTTTCACGATACTGTGTGGCTTTAAGAGCGTTTGGAGAGAGAAAAACAAAAGCGATATCAGCCTCTTTAGCATATTCACCACTGATATCCATCACAGAGACATTAAATGCTTTCAGCTTCTCTTTCATACTGTTAGTGACACTTCTACGCCCTTTGAGTGATTGGACATAAGGCAGTTCAAGATGAAGTATACAGCTGCAGATGATCATACGCTTCTCATATCTTTTTTTGTTTGCTCTTATTTGCAAAAAGTTTTAATTTCTCTTCCACAAGGTAATTGATACTCTCTTTTGAAAAATGACCGTTTTTGTCTTTTGTACCGCTTTTTTTACCAGTGAGTATCTCCAAGCCTTCATTTACATTCTCAATAGCATAGATCTTGAATCTCTTATTTTTTACAGCTTCCAATACTTCTTCTTTTAACATCAAATGCTTGACATTGGATGCAGGAATAATAATGCCATGTTGTTTTTTACTCTTCACCAAGCTGCAAACATCAAAAAATCCTTCTATTTTTTCATTGATGCCTCCTACTGCCTGAACCTGACCATTTTGATTGACTGAACCGGTTACTGCAATGGACTGATCAAGTGCAACTTCACTCAATGAAGAAAGTAGCGTAAAAAGCTCTGCGCATGAAGCACTATCGC
>JBFEUX010000016.1:0-24072 GCA_041547255.1 Bacteriovoracaceae bacterium | reverse complement strand
ATACAGCGCTCGTTCATGCACGATGAAAGGAGGAATAATTTCGGTGTATCCTTTGTCCAGCTGATGATCTAACATAAAGTTGGCCAAAGCTCTTTCTAAACGGGCCAGTTTATCCTTATACACAACAAACCTTGCTCCTGTAAGCTTTGATGCAGCTTCAAAATCCAGCATTCCCAGAGTTTCACCCAAATCAACATGATCTGATACAGAAAAATCAAAAGTTCTAGGTTTACCCCATTTCTTAATTTCAACATTATCTGTGTCTGAGTCACCAACAGGTGTGTCTTCAGCCAGTAGGTTAGGGATAGTAGAAAGGGTATACTCGAGTGAGTCTTTAACTTCATCAAGGTTTTTACTGTCAGCTTCAACACTGGCTTTCAACGCAACAACTTTTTCCATCAACTCAGTTGCATCTTCACCATTACGCTTTTTTAAGCCAACTTCTTTGGAAATTTTCTTTATCTCAGCTTGAGTTGTTTCGACGGTACCTATAAGTGCTTTTCTCTTCTGGTTTAACTCCAAAACAGTATCAACAACAGACAAATCGAACTTTCTTTGTCCCAGGTTTGCTTTAAAACTTTCTGGGTTTGCCTCTATATCCTTTAAATTATGCATTGTTCCCTCACTGCATTGTTTTTATATATTTCTGAATAGTAGCTTTATACTTACTGTTGGGGGAAATCTCAAGAAAATGTTTATAGTTTTTGATGGCAAATTGGCTTTGCCCAAGTTTACGATAGGCATCACCCAACAATCTATAAACTTCAGCCCTGGTTGGATCTAGTTCAATGGCTTTTTGATACTGATCTAAGGCCATATCATACTGGTCGCTATGAAATGCGATAAAGGCTAAACCTAAAGTTGCATCAATATTGTCTGGCTCCACTCTCGCTGCCTTCAAATATTGATCTCGTGCTTTGGTGAGATCTTTTTCTTTTATATAGATATCACCTAACAAAAGATAGCCATCCACAACTGAAGGGTTTTCTTTAATTTCTTTTTCAGCTAATGCTTTAGCTTCTTTAATTTTATCTGCCATGAAATTCAGTTTGGCCATTAAGAATTGTAATTTCGGATAGGTTTGTAATCTTTCAGCAATTATATCCAAATGTTTTTTGGCCAATTTATATTTTTGTTCTTTCATATAAAGATTGGCTAATTGAATTCGTACATCTAAATCACCAGGATTGATTTCTAAATACTTTTCTGAGTTCTCTACAACCTTTTTAAGATCATCATCTAACCTTGCTGATTCTATCAGAAACTTAAACAACGTTGCATCTTTATGTGGTAAAGCTAAAAGTTTTTCCTTGTAGATTTTGTAATTTTTAATTTGCCCGCTTTTATAATAGTAAATACCGATAGCACTATATAGCTTAGCATTACCCTTGAATTCTTCTAAAACATTGATTAGATAGGAAATAGCAGCATCACTATCTTCTAGTTCATATAAAATCTTTGCGTATAAAACTCTATAATCAACATTTGCTGGGTCTAAATCAAAAGCTTTTTTTAATACCTGCTTTCCCTTCTCATATTCGTGAAAACGTAGATATAGTTTTGCCAAGTCATAAATGTTTTTATCATTCAAAGGATCTCTATTCACGGACCTTTGCAACCAACCAACAGCAGAGTTTAAATCTCCTCTATATAATGAATATTTTGCTTTAGCAGCACAAAATCTTGGATTATCTGGAGATACAATATTTTCGGCGGCACCTAACAGACTAAGTACGCGACCAAACTTATAAGCCTGTGTATAGGCATCAATTAAAGTAAATAATAAATTGATTGAAGATGGATTGTTTTTATATAAAGCTTCAAGTTGAGTTATTGCATCACTAATATAGCCACGCTTTAACTGTAACTCTGCTAAAGATATTTTCACTTTTAAACTATTTGGTGCAATACTGCTAGCCTCTAAGGCATACTTAAATGCTGACTGCAAATTATTTTTTTGTTCTTCCACATCAGCAAGTCTAATTAGCTTATTGGCCTTACTCTTAGCAATTAAATCATCTGTTTTTGCATCAGTAGCCTGGCTTAAACTTGCTAATTTTTCAATTAAATCCACAGACTCGTAAAGCTTTAATGATTCCATAAAATCAGCTGTCGCTAGTTTTACATGCTTCATTAGCGCATTATACATACCTTTTAATATCAGATATCGAGAATAGTAATAGCGAGATCCTTCAAGCTCTAATTCATTAAGCTTATAAATTATTTCTTTTAGATGATTAAGATTCCCTGTGTCTATAGCATTCAACCCCAATTCCAAAAGGAAGAACACAGAGTCGGGGTATACTTTGCTCGCTTCATCTACAATACTTACAAGTCTGTCAGGAACATCTACCTCTTTATAATATTTATATAATGCTCTCAGAACAAAAAGATCTTTATTTTTTACCGAATAAAGTTTTTCGGCAACTTTCTTTGCCTCATCATAATCTCCAGATTTAACCAATGCCATCAGGCGAACAGAGAACAGCTCATAGGTAGCACGAGTCGGGTTTAGCGTCTTATACTTATCTATCATTTTAAGGGCTGCTTGATTTTTGTTAACTGCATAATAAAAATATGCTATCGCTGCTGCATAATTTGGATCGGAAAACGCTTTCAACTTAAATATTTGTACTAATTTAAAGATGGAATTAGCATCATTAATTCTATCTTCTGAATTAATAAGGTTGTGTGAATAGAGTAATATTAATTTCGCCATTGCCGGATTATTTTCGAATTTATTTTCAACTGACTTTAAAAACAGCTGAGAAGCTTTTACATAAGAAACATAAGTATGCTTCTTGTATTCTTCTAAACCATTTTTATAAAACTCAGTGGCCATTTTCTCATCTTCTTTATCATACCGAATAGGAAAACTTATTTTGGGATCAACAAACTTTATAGCTGACAGATTTCCCTTCTGCTTGTCTTCATCATCACCTAAAAACATAATGGTAAGTAAAACAAAAACAAGTCCAATGATGACAACAGGTCTTAACCCTTTTTTCTCTTTTTTTTCCGTATTTTTAGTTTTTTCTTTTACACGCTTTAACTTTTTTCTTTTTTTCTTCTTTACGGGTTTTTTATCTATCACCTCCGCCAGATTCAGTTCAATGCTTTCAGTGTAATCTTGTGCTATATCACTGGCTGATAGCATTTGTGTTTTTTCATTTTCGTAATCGGTTTCCTCTTCTTCCTCTTCTCTTATCTGCCTCTCAATTTCTTTACGCCTTTCTTCCTCTTCTCGCTTCTTCTTTTGCTCCTGTAAGTACCTCTGGTATTCAGGATTAATTTGCGTTTGCTCCAACTCACTCGCATCAACAAGTTTTACATTTCGAATTTTGGTATCATCCTCGTCGTTTTCGTCTGTCGAGTTGTTTACTTCTGTATTTAAATCTAGGGGGTACTCGACAAAGTCATTTTCTTCCACAACAGGTTCTTCTTCTGTTGAACTAGGGGAATTTTCCTCTTTATCTATTTTCAATTCCTCTATGTTATGAGGTGCTGCTTGTAAGTCTAAGTCTTTTAAGTTGGCAATGAATGTTTCTTCATTAACGGTCGTAAAGTCATTCTCAAATATTTCTTTCACTTGAGGAAAGAAGGCAATAGGCTTCCATTCGCCAGCAGGAAATTCTTGTACTATCTCATCACCCTTTAGCTTTCCTTTTGATTTAAGCTCATTTATTTGCTCTAGCGTAAAGGGCCCAATAATTCTTTCATTGTTTAATTTAAATCGATACCTATTCAAGTTTCACCTCATTAGCTTCAACAAGAGGAAAGATAAAAAGTGGAAAAAATAAAAACAATAAAAAGGCGGGCATCAGCATTAAATTAAATGCATAAAACTCTGTTGTTATGTAATACATTTTCAGATAGAAGAATGGTGACAAAGGAGTACTTAAATAAACAAGTTTAAAAAGATCTTTCTTATTCTTTATGAAAACTGATGTTGTCATCAAAAACAGACAGTAATTTACTAACAGGAAGAGAAGAAATACTCCGTCTGTGATCTGAGCTAAAGAAGCATAAAGCAATGAAACCGAAACTACGTTATACAGGGCCAGTTGATAAGAATCTAATTTAAAACCATCTATGAACAAATTAAAAATATAATATGCAGTTAAAACTAGAAAAAAGGCAATAAAAAAGTACTTATTGACCGCATAGTTTTCAAGCGCAAAAAAATCTTTACTCATTTGCATCAACAAAAATGGAAATACTATCAACTTCAAAAACAAATAACACTTTCCAACAAAGGGCTTAGCTAGCTGGTTCAAGTTTTTATTTATTCTAACCGGCCCAAGTCCTCCAATAATCCAAACAACAAAGACCTGTGTTAACCCCAGGAGTACATTGTTTGCCGATACAGCCTCACCTGTGGTTGACACAGATAGTTCGGCTTTTGTTATCGCGAGTATACAAAACCCAAAAAAAACGGTTAACAGCATATAGTTGGACTTTATTCTTAGATATTTTGATGTCTTTAAAATATCATTCCCAAGAAAAAACACAGCACACAGCTCTAAAGCTAGCGCCATAAATATAATATCGTGGAATTGCGAAAAGGAGTTTTTAATAAGCAAGAGCCAAATACTTAGTAATGACGCTAACACATAGCTATAGTGTTTTATTTTTCTAACATAAAAACCATACATAAAGAGCATTAAGCTTAAAGAGAGTATTAATACATCTGCGTACTCAAAAGTGTGCCAACGAAGAAAGCTATACGCCGAAACAGGGAGCAAAGAAAATACAAAACCTATTTTCTGCGAAAAACCTAACGAGGTTATTAGTTCGTATAACATAAATGTTAATAAGAAAAATGAAAACTCTACCACGCTAAAATTACCCCCAAACAGACTAAATTAAGTGCAAAACCAAGTGTATAACTCAAGACGGAGTACTCATCTAAAAGTTCTCGTTTCAAAAAGGCTTTCAGTAATAAAGAGCCCAAAACAAACCAAAAAAGTTTATCGTATGGTAATGTTATAAAGTTTATGCCTAAAGCAAGAACGTATATAAAAAAAGCTCCATAAAATAATGCCTGTATTATTCGTGGATTTAACTTGATTTTTAAGCCGCTCTCGTCTGGCATAAATGATTGTACCGTCAAAAGAACAATTGGCATTGTTGCGATGAAAGGGATTTCAATTTGCAGCATATATAACCAGGAAATAAGCAATAGGGTTGCAAGGCTTTTATACACATCTTTTCTTGCAAACAGTATATAAATCAGGGCAAATACTCCTATCCCAACATTTATATTTGCCATCTTTAGCTGAAAAATATTAGATGAATAAACAGATATCATCATTAAGAACGTATAAATGAAATCTTCTTTTCTCTCAAAGAGTTTTCCTTGATCAAGTATCAGCTTAATTATTCCAAATGTGAATAATGTAAAATTTAAAACTAATATAAACTGACCAGCACCGAACCTTAAGGCCATGGCGTTCACAAATAACAATCCCGATATTAAATATATATAAAGCGAGCATTTCGGCTTATAAATCACAAAAAACAACAACAACAATGATAGCTTTATAAATATCGATTCCATTAAAAAAATTGATGCATAAAACAATAAAGTAGAACTAGTTCGAAGCTTAGCACCAATTATGCTTTTTCTTATCAAGCTAAAGACAACAACCAAATTCATTACTCGCGCAAGACTTGCAAATGAAAACCTCTCTTCAGTCAAAACAATAGGATCTGCGTAGCCACCAATAACGACCAAGAAAGTAACTATAACGATAGCAATAAATGCTTTTACAAATTTATTTGAGACAAAGTTTTCAGCCTCTCTAAAAATATATAGGTTGGTAAAATACAAAAGACTTATCATTTAACTATTCCAATCAACAATAATAGTGATGCCAAAAATAAAAGTAAGATAAAGGATAGGTTGGTATCACTATAATGATATTTTTGTGCAAAATACCTAGGTTCCAACCTTTCTTCTTGTTCCTCTTCAACAACTCGACATGGCCAATATTGCTTATAACGCAACTTTATTTTTAGATATACAGGGGCTACAATTTTATTTTCTCTTATAAAGTTCTTAACTTTATTCCTATGTTCTGAAACAAGTACACTATATAAGCCCAGGACAACCACAATAACACCTAACAAATACACGACATAAACATCAACTGCTGACGACTCATCTAGCAAGGCCAATATTGCAAACATAGAAATTATATTTTCATTGTTTTTTGTCTTAAACAGCGTATCTAGCAACATTAAAAAAAGTGGAATATATAACAACTTTGCATAGGGCTGTCCCAAATCAAAGCCTAATGTAAATGCCAATACAACAAAATAAACCAACCTCTTTCCAACTTTAAGTTCCTTGTCATGCATTGATATTTCAGAAAAATATATGAGTGCAAAAATAAAAAAGATTATTGCATAAAAATTATTCAGCAAGGCAATTGCTAAAAACATAAAAGTATTGTTATCGAGACTGAACTCCTTATAATTATTTTCAATCGCTTGATAAAGTAAATAAATAGCTGACATGGCCATATAGGAAGATACAATTGTTTTTTCAAAATTTGCAGCTTGCAATAACTGCACTCCAAAGTCCAGATTTACAAAATAGGTCACTGGAAAAAGAAATGATATTAATGCATAAATAATTACTGAGTTTTTTGAGTCATTATATTTTTTATTTAACATTAAAGTAACATACAATATTAGCAGTAATAGTATCACTTTGTTTCCTTTCTATTCTTTACTGCCTGTGATAACACGGCCATTGATATTGGAATTAACATTAAAGTTAAGTATATAAACCATATATCGACTTGCTCCTGTTTAGTATTTGTATCTAAAGCATAAAATAGGGTTACTAGTGATGAGACAAATATTAGTAATTCACCTCTTAGAGATAAAAATAAACCTTTTTTAAACATCGCACTTAGTGAATATAGCCACAGCAAAATAATAATTGCTAACGCTTCCATATACTTGACCTCACAATCCATAAATATGATGAAACCCAAATAATAAGTACTAAGCCGACAGATCTTTCATTTAAGATATCTGTGCTAAAAGTAAAAGCTGTGTTTGTAAATCTCCTTTCTAAGTAATAAACCAACAAAAAAAGAAATGCGACTAAGCCAACTTGAATAAACCTTGTTTCTCTGCGCTTAATAATAGAGTTTTCAAAGCTCTTGTTTTCACCCTTTCCAAAAGCTTCCACCATACTAAAGACTATAATCAATAGAGTAGTGGTTAGATAAAAGCCACTTAAAATTATTTTCACTCCAATAAAAAAAGATATTAAATAATAAAGCGTGCTAATAACTCGCGGCGAGCCGATCAGATTTACAACAACCCCTATTGCTAATAATAAAATTAGAATATAACTTAAAACCAAAATCCAATCCTTAGCACTACAATTAAAATTAGTGGTGTAATTAATTTATCTAATAAATATACCTCTTTCACACTGCTACTAATACTTATTTGTCTTCTAGAAAAATAAAACAATACGACCATGCCCATCGGCGCTACAAAACTTACAAGTAAATTATTTGCAAATGCAAAGAAGTTCATTCTACCGACAAAAAACAACCAATTTAGTAGACTTAGATTTAGTAACCAGCATAAAAACAATATTTTGGAAAAGGTATCTCCCATTTCTCGTTTAAATAAAAGTGCTAACCTATAAGTCATGGCCATGGACATTATCAGCTCAACGGCCAAGAACAGGTCTTCTAGCTTCAGTGTCAACAATTCAAAGTTTGTGGATATAATAAAAAGCATAGTTATAAATGCTGCAAAAATAATAATATTTATAAATATATGCTCCATAACATTCTGTTCACTTTTAACCGATAGATACAGCCAGGCTACTAGAATGTTTAGGGTGTACACTATTAAAAAAAGATATGATGTCTCTTTTGTGATTTGTATATTGTGAGTTATCAGTATTATGTGAATGCCAATCAATGTTAAGAACAATATTGTTGTTTCGCTTAATGTTTGCAGTACTGATTTTTCATTTTTATATCTGAGCTTAATTAATTGTAGCAAATCTGAGATTAGTATTATATTTGCTTTGATGATCTTCTTAAACACAGAGTCATCTGAAAAGCTTCTATAGTCTACAACATAAGCTATAAAAAACAGCCCATAAATCAGACTTGTAAAAATTAATAATGTCTGTACTAATAAATTATCCATTAAGCTTTTTCGCCGTTAGTAAAAATAATAATATTGTAAATATCAGTGCGTATGTTGAATCTATTTTTTCTGTAAATATTATTTTTAAATATATTAATAATATAATTAGCGAAAAAAGATGGCCGAACAATTTAGTAAGATCAAATTTATAAATTTGAAGCTTAAACATGGCCTTATTTGTAAACTTCATTTTTGTCGAAAGTAAAACCATGCATAAAGCACAAAAAAATAGTATTATTGAAATGTCAGTTAAATTTTCCATATACAACCAAATATCTTTTTAGGTATATAGATTATCTAATTTTTCAAAGAATTAAAAACTTCAATCTAAGCTGTGTGCAATGCGACAATTAATACTACAAAACAAACTAGTTCACTCAAGAAAAGAGCAGCTACATATAAGCGGAGTAGACCCTAATCAATGGTCTATTTTACTCAAGCAGTTTCTTTTCAAATCTAGTGAAACAAGTTTTAAAAAAAATTTATTTGTTTTCCCACATGAAGAAGAAGCTGAAAAATTCTACTCAAATCTCAAAGAGCATACTAAATGTTTTTATTATCCAGATATTGGTTCCGAAATATACAGTAGTATTATTCCCTCAGAGCTAAACTTATCCAGAAGACTTTCCACTTGTAATTACATAATTAATCACAACCCAGAATCTCTTTCCATTGTTACAACTCTTAATGCCCTTAATTTGTTTGTTCCACCCAAAAGCTTTTTTAAAGATAAAACTCAACAACTAAGCGTATCTGATATTATTTCACATGATGAGCTGGCAAAAAAACTGGTAGAACTTGGCTTTAAGAGAACTCCAACAATTGAAGAACCCGGAACCTTCAGTATAAAAGGGGAAGTATTTGACATTTACCCCACAGCCGAAAACCCCGTTCGCATTCACTATTTTGACGATATGATTGAAGAAATATTTGAAGTAGACAAAGATACTTTGCTCACAAAGAGGGACAAACAGCTAGATTCATTAACATTAGAACCTACTCAATACTCACTTCTAGATAAAGATCATATTAATATTTTTCGAGGTAATTATCCCAGACCTGCGCTCAGTGAAAAAGACAAGGTGGTCTATCGGGAGCAAATTTTCAAAAAGCTTAACAACAATCAATTTTTTGAAGATTATCCACTTTTTATCTCTTATTTTTTTAATGAGAAATCTATTTTACTCGATTTTCTAGAAGATTATAATATCCAATTTTTTTCTAGCTTCCAATTAAAACAAGAGTTCGAAATCTTTAAGGAGGAGACAAAGCTTCAATGTGAACAATTTTCATCTGAAGAATTTGAATTAATAAAACCTCCTCCTCATCAAGTTTATAATTTTGATTTTGATTTCCCAAAAACTTGTTTGCTTATTGACTCTATTGATATTTCTGTTGAACTAGACGAAACATTTACCAACACTATTCAGCTTGGGTTAGATCCTGTTAATAAGATTATTGCCAAGTACAAGCTAGAAAGCAATGATCACCCTAAAGTCCAAGCCATTTGTAAGCTAATACAAGATTATATAAAGAAAAATCAGTTAATTTATTTCTTTTATACAAATGATAAGTCCCTCGGTGAGGCTAAATACTTAATTGAGCATTTCATTGAGGACAAAATTAGCTTATCTAAAATTATTTTTTTAAAGGATCAGCTTGATGAGGGGTTTATTTATGAAACTGAAAAAATCCTTTTCCTAAGCGAAAATGATTTTTTTGAAAGGAAGCTGGTTAAAACTAAAAACAAGCGTGTTCACCGGGATGATGATATTTTCGCTGAACAGCTTTCCACACTTGAAATTGATGACTTTGTACTTCATAAGGATCATGGTGTTGGTCGTTATAAAGGAATGGAGTCACTTGAAATTGGCGGAAGCATTTCCGACTTTCTTGTGCTTGAATATCAGGATAAAGACAAAGTTTATGTCCCAGTCTACAAACTCAATCTATTGCAAAAGTATTCAACAAAAACTTCGCAAGTCACCCTTGCAAACCTTAAATCAAAAAAATTCGAAGCTGCGAAATCCAGAGCTAGACAATCTGTAAAGAAACTTGCCTTTGATCTTCTTGAGCTACAAGCAAAACGAAAAGTTAAAAAGGGCTTTAGTTTTTCTCCGCCAGACCACTCTTTTCAAGAATTTTCGCTAGCGTTTAAATATCAAGAAACCCCTGACCAATCCAAAGCAATAGATGATGTAATTAATGATATGGTATCTGAGCAACCTATGGATCGATTAGTTTGTGGTGATGTTGGTTTTGGAAAAACCGAAGTTGCTATGCGTGCTGCCTTTAAGGCCATTATCGACAATAAACAGGTTGCTGTTTTAGTACCAACGACTGTTCTGGCGCTTCAACATTATAATAGTTTTATTGAGCGCTTCAAAGATTTTCCCATCGTAATAGATTTTATTTCAAGGTTTAAAAGCGCCAAGCAGGTAAACGAGATACTAGAAAAACTCAAACAAGGGAAGATAGATCTATTGATCGGTACTCACAAGCTTCTTTCTGAAAAAGTTAAATTTAAAGACTTAGTACTGCTAATCATTGATGAGGAGCAAAGATTCGGTGTCGGGCACAAGGAAAAATTAAAGCTACTCAGAGAATCCGTTGATACCCTAACTTTAACAGCAACACCAATTCCTAGAACTCTGCAAATGTCTTTTCTTGGTATAAAGGATCTTTCTATTATTAAAACACCCCCTCCAAGACGTCAGACAATTAAATCTTATATTGTACGCGAAGATCTCCAAACTTTAAAACTGGCCATCGAAAAAGAGCTAAGCAGGGGAGGACAGGTTTTCGTTGTTCACAATAAAGTGCAGGATATTGAGATATACACTTCTAAAATTCGCGAACTTGTTCCTAGTGCAAGAATTATCTATGCACACGGTCAACTTGCTGAAAAAGAATTAGAAAAAAGAATTTCTGATTTTTATAAACACAAATTTGATATTTTAGTCTCTACAACCATTATTGAATCTGGAATCGATATACCCAGGGCTAACACAATGATTATTGATCGCGCCGATACATATGGTCTCTCTCAACTGCATCAGTTAAGAGGCCGAATCGGACGCTCAGATAAAAAAGCATATGCTTATTTTGTTATACCAAGCACAAAGAAATTATCAGATATAGCCACTAAAAGGCTAAAAGCTTTACAAACATACGCCGAACTCGGCTCCGGCCTTAACTTGGCCACAAGCGACTTAGAAATAAGAGGCTCTGGAGATATTTTAGGGGCTGAACAATCAGGCCATATTGGTAATATCGGGCTTGAACTTTATATGGATTTATTAAAAGAGGCGATCCAAGAATTAAAAGGCGAGGAAAAGAAAGACACTAAACCAATTGAGATCAATACACCATTTTCAGCATTTATCCCTAAAGACTATATAGAAAATTCTGGTATTAGGTTAAAGTTTTACAAACGAATTTCTAATTCCCAATCAATCGATGCTCTTGAAGATATAAAATATCAAATTTCTGACCAATACGGTAAAATACCATCTGAGCTACAAAATCTTATCTACTTAATTCAATGCAGAATCAGCTTAAGTAATCTTGGTCTTAAGTCTATAAAGGTAAAAACGCAGTCTGTCATTCTTTGGTTTGATCATGATATACTTGATTCAAATAAAGCCCTTCGCGATAAGATTCTTAACTTTTTTATGCAACGGCCAAAAATTTATAAAATTAATGCAGATTACTCGATTAATTGTTTATTTAAGGATAAAATAAATATCAACACGTTGATTGAGTTTTCGGCCCATATTGCTGAAAATCTAAAATAATGTTTTTTAGGATAGGACTACTTTTATGAAATGGATTTTATTGTCTGCAATTGTTACTTTTTCTTTTTTAGGCTTTTCTAAGGTTGAAGATCCCGTAGTGGCAACCGTTAATGGAAAAGAAATTAGAAAATCTACTCTGTTAAGTTATCACAAACAAAATTTAAATTTTGTGCAAAGTAATAAGAAGGTCACACTTGAATCTTCTTTGAATGATTTAATAGATCGAATGATTGGGATTGATAATGCTAAAAAAGTAAATGTTCATAAAAGACCTGAAGTTGTTAAAAAGATGAATGATATTGTTTATCATGCTTATATTTCAGATAAACTAACACCGCTTTTAAAGAAAATTAAAATTACTGATAAAGAAATCAAAGCCTACTACAAAAAATATCCCGAATACAAAACGTCACAAATTCTTTTACGATTGCGTACGGTACCTTCATCACAAGAAGTTTCTGAGGCAATGGCGAACGCACAGAAGATTTATAATGAAGTGATCCAAAAGCCAAACAATTTTGAAAAGTTTGCACAGAAATATAGTCAAACAGCTACTGCTGCTACAGGTGGGGATATTGGTTACCAACCAAAAGTTAGACTAACACCAGAGTATTATGAAGCCATTAAAGGAAAAAGAGTTGGATACATTACAAAGCCTTTCCGTTCTCAATATGGTCTAACGATTGTAAAAGTAACAGGTATCAAAGAATATAAACAAATAGATAACAACCTATACAAAAAAATTCTCTATGATGAGAAGCGTGATGCTATCTTAGCAAAATATTTTTCTGAAGAACGAGCAAAAGCTAAATTGATTATCAACAAAGAGGCTTTAAAGAATGATTAAGACCCTTTTAATTTTTTTTGCTATTTCCTTAAATGCCAATGCTGAATTATTGGACAAGATTGCTGGCGTAATAAATGATAATGTCTATACGCTTTCTGAGATTAATAGAATTCAAAAAACAATAAGTATTAGAAGAGAAATTTCTCCTTTTATTTACAAAAAAAACAAACTCACCAAATCTGAAATTTTAAGACTACTTCAAAATAATTTTATCATTAAAGATAAGTTGTCCGAACTAGGTTTTATTGTGGGGGATGATGCTGTTGACTCACGCATTAATGAAACAATTCGTGGCACAAACTCTAGTCGTGATCAGCTTACGTCCTTATTAAAGAGTAGAGGATTAACTTACAACGAATATTTTGAACTCGTTAGAGAAACAATGGAATTTAATATTTTTCAAAGAAGAATTATTGCTCCCTTAGTAACAATAACTGACCAAGAATTAAAAAATTATTACTATAATATGAATAAAAATAATAAGGCCCTTGCTTATAAATACAAAGTTTTAGATTTTGTCCTTGAAAGCAAAAAGGTTCTTAAAAAAGATATAAAGCGTTTACCTGCTATATTAGAGAACTATCGCAAAAGTGGAAATATACCGAGCATCTACTCTTCTATCACGACTAACGATCTAGGAACTGTTTCCGATGAAGATGTTCCCAAAGCACTTGGTAAAATTTTGAAACAAACCAATGAGAAAAGCTTCTCTGCTCCTTATATTAACGAAGGGCTTATTCACATTTTTTATGTTGATACAAAAGAGCTTGCAGAATCTGCAGATTTTCAAAAGAAAAGAAAGCTTATTTATAATAATATTTTCATGGAAAGATCTGATAAAATCACCCAAAACTGGATAAGTAGAGAGTCTCTAAATTATTACATCCTCAATAATATATGATTTATATATCTCAGGGCCATGAAAAGGGGATTGGCTTAGAAATTTTTCTAAAATCTTTTTTATGTTTAAATAAAGAATACCAAAAAAAATTTATTCTTAGCGCTAATAAAGACTCACTTGTTAACACCTTAGATTCAATCAAGCTCAATTATAAAATTTCAGCTTCCTCCATCACTATCGGGAGTTGTGTACTACAGACACATTTTTTACAGCAGCAAAACAATATCCCACAGTCAACAACAAGCTTGTTAGCTTGCATGCAGTCTTTATCCAAAGATGATATTCTTTTAACTCTACCAACATCTAAAGATCAATTAATTCTTAATAACAGACAATTAAATGGACACACAGAATTATTTAGATCTTTTTATAATAATGCAGAAATTGGTATGTTGTTTATAGCACCAAATTGTAACGTACTGTTACTTTCAGACCATATTAATACCGATCAGATTTCTAGTGCTCTAAACATTGATTCTGTTATTAAAAAAGTTCAGCTGGCAATTCAGTTTGGCATACCACACAGAGAGATTAGAGACATTTATTTTAGTGGGATTAATCCTCATTGTGGAGAACATGGAAATATATCCAATCATGACAATGTACTTATAGAAGCAATTGATATTTTAAAACCAAAGTTTCCTTACATAAACTTCTATGGCCCTTTTGCCGGCGATACGCTTCACTTCAAATTTCAAAATAAAAACCAACTATTTGTTTATGCTCATCACGATCAAGGCTTAGCTCCATTTAAGCTAAAGTATGGTCTTACTGGTATTAATTACACTACTGGCTTGCCTTTCAAAAGAGTAAGTGTTGACCATGGCACAGCCTTTGATCTCTATGGGAAAAACCAAGCAAATTACCTAGGGATGCTTTATCTACTGAAAGAATTAGAAAATTGGACATAAAAAAACCCTTCATTCGAAGGGTTCATTTTTTTACAATTTTAAGTTAATTAAAATTAGAATTTACCTTGGATCATGAAGGCAATAACGAATCCTAAGATAACTAGAGACTCGATTAGGGCCATACCTAAGATCATTGGGGTAAAGATTTTTCCCTGAGCTTCAGGGTTTCTTGCGATACCTTCAAGAGCTGCTGCTGCTGCTTTACCTTGAGCTTGAGTACCACCGAATGCTGCTAATCCAATTGCAATTGCTGATGCAAGTGCGATCATTCCATTTGCTTCCATTATAAACTCCTTTAAAGTTTTTAGTGGGCGTGTTCCTCATGATCGTGAGTCTCAACCGCCATTGAAATATAAATCATTGTGAGTAATGTGAATACGAATGCCTGCATAAAACAAACAAAAATACCCAACATATAAAAAGGAAGTGGTACAACGTATGGTACCAAATCAGAGAAGATGGCCAAAACTGTATGGTCACCTAACATATTACCTCTAATCCTTAAACCTAATGTTAAAGGTCTCATAGCGTGAGAGATAATTTCTAGTACGAAGATAAGTGGTGCCATATAAATCATCGGCCCCATAAAGTGCTTGATATGACCTACAAGACCTTGAACTTTCACACCCATAGCATTGTAGTAAATAAAGATCCAAACCCCTAAAGCCAAGCCAGTGTTAAAGTTTTCTGTTGGAGGTAAAAAACCTGGAATTAGACCAATTAAGTTATTTAAAAAGATAAACCCAAAATAAAAGATTAAAAGAGGATAATAAGTTCTAGCATCTTTAGCACCCATTGTGCTTTTAGCTAAATTGTAAATAAACTCGCCGATAAACTCTACTATGTTTCTAAAACTCACACCCTTATCAGGGACAATACTTTTTTCAACATTAGCTGTTTTAAATTTAAAGATTAAACCGCCAACAATAAATATTGCCGAAGTTAAAAGAAATGTTGTGAAATGTTCAAAGTTTGTACCAGTTTCGACACCCAATCCAAACTTCTCATGCACGCCATGTAACCAAGTAAATCCACCACTGGCCAATGCATTTGCACTAAACAATACAGTTGCTAAAGATAGTAAAATCCTCATATATAAATCCTTAATTTTTTTTCACTACTCTTTTAGTACTTAAAACAAGAATTATCAATTGAAATATGTAAGTCAGCACCAGAAAAACTTCCATATTTTCGGTATTACTCATAGCGTAATAAAATCCAAAAATGATCACCACAAGCTTGAGAATCCCGTATATGCTGGTAGGCAGCATTGTCTTATTTTCTTCCACTCCCAAGAAGTCGGCTGCAAAAATAACCAAGAAGTACTGATTCACCAGTACAGTTACATAAAATAACACTAAAACAGGGTAGTCCTTCGCAGCAAAGAAATACAAGGATTGTAACACATTCAAAATAGTACCAATTAGATACTTTCCTATGTGAATTTTATTTCTTATTTGCATAGCGAATCATTAAATAAAAGGTATACAAAATTATAGTAACGATTAAAGCAAGAGCAACATACGTAGAAATTATATTTTCGCTTATTAAATAATAAACTACTCCAAATACACCCAAAATACTTGAAGGTAAGCCAACCGCCAAGCCTAGCACTCTTGCAATGTTTGGTTTATCTTCTTTCATCTTTTCCTATCAACTCGTCGTTTATAAAGTGAATTCAACCTATTCTTAATCACTTGCGGATTAGGGTATTCACCTAAGATTGAATAATAAATATTATATGCTTCTTTCAATTTTTCAGCACTTTCAAAAGAATTAGCAATTAAAAACTTAACCTTAACAATTAAATCTTTTCTAGTTTCTCTCTTTAAATACTCGAACCAATAATCATTGGCCTTAAACCATTCTTGCTTATAGAAACTTATCAAACCTAAATAATAATAGGATTGAACTGATGTCTGTGAATTATTTGTCTGCACTATAGATTCAAAGAATTTTGTACTTTTAGTATATTTTCCTAGATAAAATAAACTTTCTGCGTACTTGAATCTATAAAATAGTTGTTTTTTCAAAGCAGGAACAAACTCAACGAGTTTTAGATAGATATCTCTGGATTTATCATATTGCTTTAAGTTATCGAAATAGATTGATCCCATTTTCTCTAATGTTTGTACCTGCCATAATGGCTCGTTGGAATTATCTATAATAGACTGGAAGTGTCTTAAACTATTTTTATAATCATTTAGATAGATTGAATATATATCTCCTAATTGATCATTAATTTTGATTCGAATTGTTTTCGATGGTTTTTTTAGCAGGATAGCTTCATATACTTTAACTGCTTTTTCAAATTCTTGATTATTTATGTAGTCTTGTGCTTTTAGAATGTCTTTATATAGGCCGGATGAAAATCCACACCCAGCCAAATATAAAGTAAAAAAAATTAAAGCTAACTTATTCCTCATCAGAATCTGCAATCTTCTCAACAGCGACTACAGATTCACCAGCTTTTAGATTAATTAGACGTACTCCTTGAGTGTTTCTTCCCAATAGCGAAATACCACTAATTTTAGTTCTAATAACCTGACCATTATTAGTGATAATCATTAAGTCGTCGCTTTCTGTTACTGGCTTAATCTGTGCTATATTTCCTGTTTTATCAGTTAATTTCATAGCGATAATACCCTTACCACCACGAGACTGCTTTCTATACTCAGATGTTTGTGAACGTTTTCCATATCCTTTTTCGGTAACAGAAAGAAGTTCCATGCCATCTTCAATTATCGCCATACCAATTGCTCTTTCATCATCAGTAAGACTTATGGCTTTTACCCCTTGGGAAACTCTTCCCATTGGACGACAATCTGTTTCGGCAAATCTAATAATTTTTCCAGAATTGGCACATACTAAGATGTCTTTTTTACCATCAGTAATTCGTACACCTAATACAGCATCACCTTCATTAATTTTGATGGCCCTTATTCCAGATTGTTTTACATTTTTGTATTCAGTAAATGGAGTTTTCTTAATCAATCCTTTTTCAGTTGCAATAACTAAAAAGTGATCATCAAAAGTTTTAGGAACAGGAATAATTTCTGTAACTTTCTCATTAGTCTTCAATGGAAGCAGATTAACAATATTTCTACCTTTAGCGGTTCGTGAACCTTCCGGTATCTCATAAACTTTTAAGGTAAATACTGTACCTGTGTTAGTAAAGAACATAAGCTTATCATGGGTTTCAGCGGTAAAAATCGTTGTAAAGAAATCATCCTCTGCAGATGCCCCCTTAACTCCTTTACCTCCACGCTTTTGTGCTTTATATGTATCTACAGGCATTCTTTTTAAATACCCTTTATGAGTAATGGTCACAATTACTTCTTCATTTTTAATAAGATCTTCTATTTGAATCTCATCTGCGCTACCAACAATTTCCGTTCTTCTTTCATCACCATAATTATCTAGAATTTCAGTAAATTCATCGTCAATAATTCCACGAATTAAATTTTCAGAAGCCAAAATTTCTTCCAAGCGAGCAATTTCTTTCATTATTGCTTCATAATCAGCAATGATTTTATCTCGTTCAAGACCAGTAAGTCTTTGTAGTCTCATATCAAGAACAGCTTGCGCCTGAATCTGTGACATGCTGTAATTACCCATCAACTTGGTACGAGCTTCACTTGGTCCTTCAGACTTTTTAATCAATTCAACTATTTCATCAATATTTTCGACCGCAATTTTTAAACCTTCTAAGATATGAGCTCGTGCTTTTGCCTTTTTAAGCTCATACATGGTTCTTCTAATAACAACTTCTCGTCTGTGTTCAATAAAACACTGAAGTTGCTCTTTAAGGTTCATTACCTTTGGTTGGCCATTTTTTATCGAAAGAAAAATAATCCCAAATGACACCTGCATTTGAGTCATTTTGAATAGTTTATTTAGGATAATATTTGCAGGTTCACCTCTTTTAATATCAACAACGATTCTAATTCCCAATTTACTAGATTCATCACGAATATCTGATATACCTACAATCGTCTTTTCTGATGCTAGTTTTGCTATTTTTTCAATAAGCCTAGCTTTATTAACTTGATATGGAATTTCATTGATAACAATACGTTCTCTTTCTTGCTTACCATGAACTTCAATTTCAGCTTTTGCTCTTATCTGAATAACACCTTTACCAGTATGATAAGCAGACTTAATACCTGCTGTTCCCTGAATACTACCTGCTGTCGGGAAATCTGGTCCTGGGATAATTTGCATTAAATCATTAATATCCATATCAGGATTGGCCAGAAGTGCTTTAAGTCCAGTCATAATTTCTGTTAAATTATGAGGTGGCACATTTGTTGCCATACCAACGGCAATACCAGCTGAACCATTAATTAAAAGGTTTGGTATTTTGGTAGGTAAAACTCTTGGCTCTGTTTGTGAGTCATCATAGTTTGGTTGCCATTCAATAGTTTCTTTATCGATATCTTTTAACATTTCCTCAGCAAGTTTTTTCATTCTTACTTCGGTGTATCTCATGGCTGCAGCATTATCCCCATCAATAGAACCAAAATTTCCCTGGCCATCAACAACGGGGTATCTCATGGAAAAATCTTGCGCCAGCCTTACAACGGCTTGATAAACAGATGAATCACCATGTGGGTGATATTTACCAATTACGTCACCAACAACCCTTGCAGATTTTAGAAACGGTTTATTATGATAATTACCAAGCTGGTGCATAGCATAGAGCACTCTTCTGTGAACTGGCTTTAATCCATCTCTTACATCTGGAAGCGCCCTACCAACAATTACACTCATAGCGTAATCTAAATAACACTCTTTCATTTCATCTTGAATTAGTAGGGGAGCTACATGTCCGTGATTATGTCCTGGCGTATTTGTATTATCGTCGCTCATCAATTTTCCTCAATTAAATATCTAAGTTTTTAACATTTAGTGCATTACTTTCAACAAATTCTCGTCTCGGCTCAACTTGATCTCCCATTAAAACAGAGAATACTTGGTCGGCATCAATAGTATCTTCTATTTTTACCTGTAGTAATGTTCTGTTTTCAGGATTCATAGTTGTTTCCCAAAGTTGATCGGGGTTCATTTCTCCCAATCCCTTATAGCGTTGAATATAAGCACCTTGTTTTCCGGTATTAATAACAAAATCAGCAAAATCATTTAGATTTTCAAAATTCTCATCAACTTTATCCGTCTTATAGTTAAATTTAGAATTTATATGGGATTTAATTCCTTCATAATGATTCATCAAATCTTGAAATTCGGTTGACTCTAAAAAGTGTGTTGCTAATTTGAACTTCTTTGTTCTTAATGTTGAATCAACTGTTATTCTCAGTAAATGTGATTCGTGTGAAGGATCATCTTCAACTTCAATAACATATTTTTTCAGAGTTTCGTTTTCTACAGATTTAAAATAATCTGTTAATTCATTAACAATATCAGTTAAAACATTTTTAGCTTTCAAGTTATCAGCATCTAACTTTCCTTGCTCGATAATTTTTCTAATCAGATCCTTATCAAAATGTCTGTCATATGAATTCAGTAAATTATTAAATGCCTTATACTTGTTTAGTAGTATTTCAACTTCAGCATTATCTTTAGACTGTCCCTCAATAGTAATGTTTGTATCACTTAAAGCCGTGCTAATAAGAAATTTCTCTAGAGTTTTCTCATCTTTTAGATATCTTTCAACTTTACCTTTTTTATATTTATAAAGAGGCGGTTGAGCGATATAGAGATGTCCTCTTTCAATAATCTCTGGAAATTGACGGTAGAATAAGGTCAATAAAAGAGTTCTAATGTGAGAACCATCGACATCTGCATCAGTCATGATAACGATTTTATGATAACGAAGTTTTGAAATATCAAAATTATCCTTTCCAATACTTGTTCCCATGGCCTGTACTAGAAATTTAATTTCTTCACTTGCCAACATTTTATCATAACGAGCTTTTTCGACATTTAAAATTTTACCTTTAAGGGGTAAAACTGCTTGATGCTTTCTATCTCGTCCTTGTTTCGCTGATCCACCGGCTGAGTCACCCTCAACTATATAAATTTCACATAGTGAAGGATCTTTTTCCTGACAGTCTGCCATTTTTCCTGGAAGACCTGCAAAGTCCATCGCAGACTTTCTTCTTGTTAGATCTCTAGCACGTCTTGCTGCTTCTCTTGCACTGGCAGCATCAACAGACTTTCTAATGATCGTCTTTCCAACATTTGGGTGTTCTTCTAGATATTGCTTTAATTTCTCACCAACAAGTGAATTCACAATCCCTTCCATTTCAGAAGAACCTAATTTATCTTTGGTTTGACCTTCAAACTGAGGGTTGGCCAATTTAGCGGATATGATTGCTGTTAAGCCTTCTCTCATATCATCACCCGTAAGTGATATTTTGCCTTTAATTAGATTGTTTTCTTTAGCGTAGTTATTTAAAACTCTTGTAAGTGCCGTTTTAAATCCTGAAATATGGGTTCCACCACCAGGTGTATTAATGTTATTGGCATATCCTGTTAACGTTTCTGAATATGAATCCGTCCATTGCATTGCAATTTCAACTTCATAATCATCTCGTGAGGAATGAAAATAAACCGGCTTTTTGTGAACTGCTGTCTTTGCTCTATTTAAATAAGTTACAAATTCTGCTAGCCCACCCTCAAAATGAAAAACATCTTTTTTATCAGATCTTTCATCTTTGATGATAATTTTTAAACCTTTATTTAAAAAGGCCATCTCTCTAAATCTATTCGCCAGGCGATCGTAATCAAATTCATGAATTTCAAATAATTCATTATCTAATTTAAATGTAACAGCTGTACCTGTTTCACTCTTATCACATTCACCAATAATTTCTAGTGGTGACTTTGCCACACCATGAGCAAATTCAATTTTATGAACTTTTCCATCTTTTTTGATTTCGAGTTTTAAAGAGCTACTCATTGCATTTACAACTGCAGCACCTACACCGTGAAGACCACCTGAAACCTTATAGGCTCCACCATCTTCATTAAACTTTCCACCAGCATGCAACTTTGTATAAACAATTTCAGCAGCTGAGATACCTTCAGTAGGATGAATCCCAACAGGAATTCCCCTTCCGTCATCTACAACAGTGATAGAGTTATCTATATGAATGATAACTTTGATTTCACTACAATAACCTGCTAATGCCTCATCAACGGCATTATCAACAATTTCATACACACAATGATGAAAACCTCTAGCACCTGTATCACCAATATACATACCAGGACGTTTTCGAACTGCTTCTAAACCTTCAAGTACTTTAATTTTATCAGCTGTGTAGTCGGTACTGACTTTCGAGATTGAATCAGTATTTTGATCCATAAATATTTGCTCCTAGATTTACTTATATCAGAAGATAACTACAAATTTATCAATCCGTTTTGGATAAATATCTTTTTAGCATCTTCTATTTTTTCAAGTTCCTTCTTAAAATTCTCATTTGCTGTTGTGATCAGCACTTGAAATTTCTTAGCTTTTAAATAACTAATTAAATTTTTCCAGCGTTGCTCATCCAGCTCCCCAGATACGTCGTCAATCAATACCATGGGGTAGGATATAAATTTATACCGAAAAAGCTCTATATAGGCAAATAACAAGCTCAGAAAGCTCATTTTTTGTTGCCCTAAAGAGCAGTATTCGTAGGAGTTGTAACCATCAAAAATAAACTCGTAATCATCGCGGTGCACACCAGTGGTTGTGTGGCCAATGATAGCATCCTTTTCGATGCTGTTATTGTAAAAATCTTCGATTTCTTCCTGACTAAAGCTATCCAACTTAGAGCTCAAAACTAATTCTAAATTATGCGTCTCGTTAAAAATTATTTTAAATGTTAATTTACAATAACTTTTTAATTCTTCTAAGAATTGCTTTCTTCTATCCCTTACTTCTATCGAGTACATGGCTAGCTGCTTATTATTGGCAATTATCTGTTCTTTAAAGTTATTAGGCTTTTTAGATAACAAATTATTTCTAAATTTCAGGGAAGTATTAAAATTTTTCAGGCTTCTCTTATATTCAATTGAAAGTATAGACAAATAACTATCAATCCAATTTCTTCTAAAGGAGGAAGATGTATGAAAAGCATAAGAATCAAACGGATTAATAAATACTGTTTCTAGTGGAAGCTTTTTTTTAACTGGTTGTGAATCATAATACCAAGTAGATTTTAAACTTTCTATTTTTCCACTATATGAATGATAGCTGCCGTCTTCATCGATAGCTGCAGAAAATAAAATTTCCGGTTTTTCACTTTCAACAGATATTAACTGTTGAAAACCTACGTTTTTACGAAACGATTTTCTATTGATTAAGTAATATACAGCTTCTAATAAATTTGTTTTTCCATTTCCGTTATTTCCGAAAATACAATTTATACCGTTGGAAAATTCAATATACTGATTACTTAGATTTCTAAAATTATTAATTTGAAGTTTATTTAAAAATAACTGGCCCATTAAATCTTAAGCGGCATTATGATTCCAAGAAAATTTTCGGCTTCATCAGATCTAATAACAACAGGACTTAGTTCATTATTAAATTCATAGATAACTTCATTTACATCTAATA
Source organism: Bacteriovoracaceae bacterium (assembly GCA_041547255.1). Classification (GTDB taxonomy): domain Bacteria; phylum Bdellovibrionota; class Bacteriovoracia; order Bacteriovoracales; family Bacteriovoracaceae. Next base: position 848 of record JBFEUX010000016.1, on the reverse strand, counting down.
CACTTAAAGAATCAATCATGTATTTTGCATTGAAACCAATTTCCATCTCTTTTCCTGTATAATTAACAGGTATAACTTCCACTGCATGTCCTAAAGAAGGATGATCTGCTGAAAGTTTTAGCTCAGATTGAGTAAAAGAAAGCTTAATACCATTGGTTTTTTCATTGGATAATAACTTAATTCTTTTAACAGCGTTTAAAAGAGAGTTTTTATCTATGGCTATTGAGTAAGATGTTTTAGATGGTATTACAGTCTGGTATTTAGGATATTCTCTTGCAATTAATCTAATGGCCAAAAAATATTCTTCATTTGCTGAAGCGTAAATATAAGATTCATCAATATTGATTGAAAAATCTGTTTCACTATAAGCATCAGCTAGTTTTTTTAATTCAGTAATACCTTTTTTAGGTATAATGATTCCATCCTGTAGTGCCTGATTGCTAGATGAAAAATTATTTAAATCCAATAGTGCTAATCTGTGTCCATCAATGGCTACTGCTCGTAATTTATTATCTAACTGTTGAAAATAGATTCCGTTTAAATTAACTCTGGTTTCATCTGCTGAAATTGCATGAGTGGTCTTAGAAATTATTTCTAGTATATCTTTTGATTTTAAATTTATGGCTTCTGAACTGGTATCGAAGCTTGTTTGTGGATAATCTTCGCTGCCAGTGATCAAAAGTGAATAATTTATATTTTTACATGATAAGGCTAAAACATTTTTTCCTTGGTCAATCGATAATTCCAATGTCTCATCGGGTAATTCTCTCAAGATATCAGCTAGGTTTTTAGTATTTATACAAAAACTACCACTGCTTTCAGTTTTAGCCCTGAGAATTACCTTTGCT
>JBFEUX010000222.1:0-4616 GCA_041547255.1 Bacteriovoracaceae bacterium | reverse complement strand
TTGTACTCCAAAAGAAATCAGTGCCACCAGACAGACTAATTACCAAACCGTAAGAAGTCAGATTTCTAGAATTTATAAAAAAGCTAACGTAAACAATCACAACCAATTCATGTCTATCTTACTGGAAGATATTCTTTAATTTAGCGCTGCTGCTCTTTTAAAAATTCCACATAACGACGCCAGGACTTCTCATCGGCATCCTTGCGATAACGCTCACTGCCAAATACCGTAAAAGCATGAGGTGCTCCACTATAAGTTATCATTTCATGAGGGATATGCTCTTTTTCTAAAAGCATGGCCATATCAGCAAATGATTGCATCCCTACTGCTTGGTCCGCACTTCCATGAAAAGCAATAATTTTGGATTTCATTTTGCGATAAGAGTCACCTGGCTTAACAGCTAAATCCCCATGAAAACTAGCAAAACCTTTTAAAGGGGCCCCAGACTTCGCCCATTCTAAAACGGAGGTCCCTCCAAAACAATAACCAACCACACTAGCATTTCCCACGTTAAGTCTCTGGTCCTTAGCTGCCTTTAAGGCCCCATCCATAAGACTTCTCATCTTTTTTCTATTTTTATAAAGTGCCCCAGTCAACTGCTTGCGCTTAGCTAGAGTATCAGCTTTCACACCTTTGCCGAACATATCCAAAGCAAAGACTGAATAACCCAAATCGGCAAGCATCTGCCCACGTTTCTTTTCATAATCACCCAGCCCATCCCAATCGTGAACAATAATGACTAAAGGCGCATTTTTACCTTTGTCCAACAGGAATCCCTGATAAGTTTTTCCGGCCACTTTGTAATCAATATCCTTAGCACTCACCATAGTTGAAAAAACTGTAAGCATAAAAACAGTAAAGATCTTCATATATTCTCCTCTCTAATTTTAATAAAATTCTTTCACTGCTTATCAAGCATGTCCAGTTGATAGAAATCAAAAGACCGCATCAATTAATCCCAATAATAACTCTTGTATTTATCAGTATAAGTCATCTCATCGGACATTTCGCACAAGTTTTTTTGGGCGTAGAAAGACATCAGACAACATACAAAGGAGACAATCATGCGAATAGAACTACTTATTTTTACATTAATTTTGGCCATGATGAGCATTAGCTTAACCTTCGGCCAGGCAATCCCGGTTACATCGGTCACTCACTCAGAATGTACAATCATCCCTGAAGATTCTGGTATTGCAGAGCCTCTAACTACCAATACGATACAGCTTATTTCAACTAGTGATGGGGACAATATATTTCAATGTATCTTCCAGATTCCAGAAAGGCTGCGGCCGGCGATTACCATGTTTCGTTTTGGTTTCGACTGCTCAACTTATCTTGGGGACACTGACGCTTCGAGTGCCATGTCCTCACCTGAGGGACAAGTGATCTTAACTTGTAGCCTGATGGCCGAGGAGGAGTAATACATAAAAACTCATTCTTCTACTCTTGTACTCAGCAAGCACTACAAGAGTAGAAGACTAAAGCTCAATTTTTCAATAACTTATCAATCCAACAAACCTGTAATCCTTATCTACCTCGTATAACTAGCTATAATCTACTTATTTTTCGTGCTAGAAGCCCTTATGCAAATAAATGTAGGATTTTTAGATAATTTAAGGCTGGAAGCTGCTTTCGATGATTTTAAGATTGTGGCCGATCAACCTATTCGCTATAAAGGTGATGGGATGGCGCCAAGTCCATTTGATTATTTTTTGGCCTCATCGGCTTTATGTGCTGCCTACTTTGTACGCATCTACTGTAACTCTCGTGGTATTCCCACCGAAGATATCAAGCTTACTCAAGACAATATTGTCGATCCAGAAAATCGCTATAAGCAAACTTTCTTAATTCAGGTAGAATTGCCTGCCCAAATTTCAGAAAAAGACCGCCTGGGGATTCTTAAGTCAATTGAAAGATGCACGGTAAAGCGCACGGTACAAGAAAACCCCGATTTTAAAATCACAGTCAAAGACGTTTTAGGCCAAGATAATTCACTGGTATTTGAGGAATTCGTAAGTCATGAAAGTACAACCATGATTCCGGGAAAAGATGCTTCCCTGGAACAAACCATTGCCCATATGACTGCTCTCCTGGAAAACTTAGGTATTAAAATCGAAATCCACTCCTGGCGAAATCCCGTACCAAATGTTTGGTCAGTACATATTCGCGATGCGGACTCTCCCATTAATTACACCAATGGAAAAGGGGCCAGTAAAAATGCGGCCCTATGTTCAGCTCTTGGTGAATACTTGGAAAGATTAAGTACCAATTACTTCTATAATGATTATTATCTCGGTGAAGAAATTGCAAACCACGACTTTGTTCATTACTCCTGTGAAAAGTGGTTTCCACTTGCTGATGACGATTCAATTCCTGCGGGATTAATGGATGACTACCTTTTAGAAATCTATAACCCCGAGGGAGAACTGAAGGGATCTCATCTAATCGACACCAATTCAGGAAACACAGAGCGCGGGATATCTGCTCACCCATACCAGCGACAATCAGATAAAGAAATTGTATATATCCCACATAATCTAATCGGTAATCTTTTTGTAAGCAATGGAATGAGTGCGGGGAACACCAAATTTGAAGCACGAGTGTAGGCTCTGTCTGAAATATTCGAACGTGCAGTAAAAAACCAAATTATTAGTGAAGAGTTGGCCCTACCCGACATACCTAAAACGGAACTAGAGAAATATCCACACATCCTCGCGGGCATTCAAGAATTAGAAGAAAAAGGTTTTCCTGTGCTCGTTAAAGATGCTTCTTTAGGTGGACGCTTTCCGGTAGTTAATGTCACCCTTATGAATCCACGTACTGGTGGTGTATTTGCTTCTTTTGGGGCCCATCCTAAATTTGAAGTTGCCTTAGAAAGAACACTCACCGAGCTATTGCAAGGTAGAAGTTTTGAAGGGCTTAACGATGTGCCAGCTCCTAGCTTTAATAGTTATGCAGTTGCTGAACACAATAATCTGGTTGATCATTTTATAGATTCTACTGGTGTTATTTCCTGGAAGTTCTTTAGTGCTACGCCTGATTATGAATTTAAGCACTGGGATTTCTCTGGTTCCACCGAAGAAGAGTATAACTATCTGATGAGTATCTTAGAAGAACTTGGCAAGGAAGTTTATATAACTGATCATGAAGAATTGGGAGCGGCCAGCTGTCGTATTTTAGTGCCAGATTATTCAGAAATATATCAACCGGAAGATCTTATTTGGGATAATAACAACCAAGCATTGCTATTTAGAGAGGATATCTTAAATTTACACCGTTTAAGTAATAATGAGTTAAATGACTTAGTTGAAAGATTAGAGGAAAGTGAAATTGATAACTATATGCCCATTGCAGAGCTGATCGGAATTGCCTTTGATGAAAGTTCAACCTGGGGACAACTGGTTATTGGTGAACTTAAATGTCTTATCTATCTGGCCTTGCAAAGATTTCACGAGGCCAAAGAATTTGTTGAAATGTTTCTTACTTTCAATGACCATACAGAAGGAAGACGTAAGTTCTTTCAACTACTCAATATCATTCTGGATATCACAATTGATGAAGAGCTAGCGCTAGAGGATTATCTAGAAAATCTAAAGCGTATGTATGGTACTGAGTTATTGGATACTACAATTGCCTGTGTTAACGGTGAAATAAAATTCTACGGTTTAACTGAAACCAATACCCAGTTGGAAGGTCTGGACAAACATCAACGTCTTATTGAAAGTTACCAAAAAATTCAAAAAGCTAAACAAGCTTTTCAAACAATCTAATATCCTCCTCGAACACAGGAGATAAATTTCTCATTTCCTCAATCGTTACCCAACGCAATTCACTATGTTCATCATTTTTTAAATAGGCTTCGCCCTCCACAATATCTACCAGCCACCAGTGAATCCAGCACAGCTTATCATGGGTAGCAAATTCCGTGATTTTTTTTATGGGCCGCACTTTTATACCAATTTCCTCAAATACTTCCCTAACGACAGCGTCCTGGTCGGATTCTCCCGCTTCAATTCTCCCTGAGATGGGACTCCAATAACCTGCACCTTGCTTTTTATGCAAAGATCTTTTGCCCAATAAAAACTTATTATCTTTTCTAATAACTGCAGCAATTACAATTTTTCGTTGAGAGCCTTTATTGTTTATCATGTACTAATAATATCAGGAAATACAAATGAATAAAACTTCATTACACATATTTGCCTAGATCATATACAAAACCGTTTTTTAAGAGGTAAATACAAACATGGTAGCTCTGTTTACTTTATTCGTTATTCTTTTTACTTCAATTTTAATCGTAAAGATTGCCTCAAAAATTTTAGTGCTAACAGGTCTAAGTGAAGAGGTAGCAAAGTTTCAGGCAAAATCCGCTTTGACCGGAACAGGCTTCACTACCACGGAAGCCGAAAACATGATCACTCACCCCCTTAGAAGACGTGTCATCAGCTATCTAATGACCATAAGTAATGTAGGTATTGTTTCTATTATTGCAACTTCAGTTCTCTCCTTTATTGATATCAAAACTGCCGAAGAAGGTTTTACACGTATAGCGATAGCCTCACTTATATTTCTTAGTGTTTTTCTTTTAGGTAAAAATCAAAGACTGGATCAAT
>JBFEUX010000058.1:0-13650 GCA_041547255.1 Bacteriovoracaceae bacterium | reverse complement strand
TTCTCTTTCTCCAGTCCATTTTGCCATCAATACAGTTTTGCAGGAATGCTTCTCCTAAAGTATCTAGCTCTTGGGCAGCAACGATTCCATCGATGGCGCCTATCTTAAGAGCATTCTCTGCACTCCATTGCTTACCTGAGGTAATCCACTCAATTGCGTGATCAGCACCACATAGTCTTGGGAGTCTAACAGTTCCTCCCCAACCAGGCATAATTCCCAATTTTGTTTCCGGCAACCCCATTTTGGCGCCAGTAACTGCAATACGATAATCAGTTAATAGACAGACCTCAAAGCCACCACCTAAGGCATAGCCATTAATGAGAGTTACTGTTGGTATATCTAAATCTTCAATGCGGTTTAAAATGGAATTCATGGGATGAATCCAGTTTTTAATTTCGGCCGCTGTATTTTTAAAGTGATCAATAAATAGAGTAATGTCTGCCCCATAAATAAAGTGCTCTTTGTTGGAGCGAAAAAGTAATCCCTTTTTCTCCTTACAGTTTTCAATGGCCTCTACAGCTTTGGGTAGCTCATCCATCAAAATCTCACCAATAACATTTGCGCCTGACTCCTTAATATCAAAGGTCGCCTTAATAACACCCGAACCGCTTAGCTCAACCTGGATTCCTTTACCGTTGAATAACATGAAAACTCCTTTATATAAGACATTAATATGTTAAAGCTTCCCGCATACTTACGGTAGCAATGCTGCGTTATGAAAATGCCTTTATGACGCACCACCGCTACCAAAAGGTGCCTGGCACTTTCTTGTAGGAAATGCTATATTCTTGCCACGGAGAGACTATGAATGAGTTACAGATAGAATTGGTTAATTCCATAAAAAAATTTCGTTTGGATATGATTGAGCCTTATATGGAAAAGGATGATCACGATGAAACTTTTCGCATGGAAATTTTTAATAAATTAGGCGAAATGGGTTTAACAGGTATCACACTACCAGAAGAGTATGGAGGAGCGAACCTTAGCTATCAAGACCTATGTGTGAGCCTAGAAGAAATTGCGAAATCTTCTGTTTCTTACGCTGTTACAGTCTCTGTATCAAGCATGGTGCAATCTATTCTGGATAAGTTCGCTACTAAAGAGCAAAAAGAAAAATATCTTCCGGCCCTTACCAGTGGAGAGGAGATCGGGGCTTTCTGTTTATCTGAATCACACTCTGGTTCTGATGCGGCAGCTTTGAAGACCACGGCCAAGAAAACGGAGGGAGGATATATCCTAAATGGTTCTAAGATGTGGATCACTTCAGGAGGGATTGCCAAAACCTATATTGTAATGGCAAGAACTGGAGTTGAAGGACCTAAAGGTATTTCTGCCTTTATTCTGCGCGATGGTATGCAAGGTTTTAGCTACGGAAAAAAAGAAGAAAAGATGGGGTGGAAAATCTCCCCTACCCGTGAACTTGTATTTGAAAACTGCTTTGTTCCTGAAGAAAACCTTTTAGCGACGGAAGGTGAAGGTTTTACTATTGCCATGAGTGCTCTTGATAGAGGTCGTATTACAATTGGAGCAATTGCAGTTGGACTGGCCCAAAGAGCGCTGGATGAAGCTGTTAAATACTCATTGGAAAGACAACAGTTCAAGCAAGCTATTTTTAATTTTCAAGGACTACAATGGATGATGGCCGATATGGCCTGTGAAATAGAAGCATCACGCCTTTTAGTGCAAAAAGCTGCTGCTGACTTTGATGCTGGAAAAATAAATGTCAAATTGGCATCCATGGCAAAAATGAAATCCACTGACACTGCAATGAAGGTAACAACCGATGCTGTTCAAATCCATGGAGGTGTTGGCTACACTCGCGAGTACCCAGTAGAAAGACTAATGCGAGATGCCAAAGTTCTTCAAATTGTAGAAGGTACCAATCAAGTACAAAAGATAGTCATCGCAAGACAACTTAAAAAAGAATATCAAGGATAGTAACCCACATGAGTCTAAAATTTAACTTCTTCACAAATGCAGACACTGGCCATAGCTATTTTACTCAGGAGGCTTTAAGCGACAAGCTCTCAGCCTTCAAGAATATAATTAATAATCCCCAGTACGGTTTTTTTCATCTTACGGATGAGAGCGATTTAATTGAAAAAACCAAGGAACTGGCCAATAAATTCAGTAGCAAAAAACATTTTGTTCAAATCGGAATTGGAGGAAGTGCACTTGGCCCACAAATGTTAGTTTCCGCACTTCGTAGCAATTGGGACATGAGTTTTAGTCTACTGGATAATACTGATGCTGATTATATCCATGACGAATTGAATAAGATTGATATAACTCAAGCTCTCTTTTATGTGGTATCCAAATCGGGCGGTACTGCTGAAACGATTGCGGGTTATAGTATTGCACGAACTCTCTTGCAGGCTGCTGGTATTCAAAAGCAGGATTTTAAAGATTATTTTGTCTTCTGTACCGATCCCACCAGTGGGCAACTAAGAAAGCATGTGAATGATAATGGATATTACTGCCTAGAAGTTCCTTCTAATATTGGAGGAAGATTTTCTGTCTTATCTCCCGTTGGTTTACTGCCAGCTCAAATGTTAGGTATTGATATTGCTAAATTATTTGCAGGGGCCAATGCTTTAAAAGCACAATTATTAGAGGAGAATACCAGTAACAATCCGCTACTACAAACGGCCGCTCATATCGCTTACTTATTTACGGAGGCCAGTCCCAGTGTAAATGAAACAGTGCTTATGCCTTATTCATCTAAATTAAAAGATTTTAGTTTTTGGTTTGTTCAGCTATGGGCCGAAAGCCTGGGTAAATTTTCACAAGAAGATCAGAAAACGACTGGTATTACACCTGTCCCTGCCTATGGAGCAACAGATCAACACTCACAAATGCAGTTATTCATGGAAGGAACAAATAATAAAACCCTCTTCTTATTGAAAGTTAATAAAACAGCAAATGATTTTAAACTAGAATCTGATCTAGAATTTGATAGCGCTCAGAAATTAAAGCCATACACATTAAATCAGCTAATTAAAGCTCAATTTGAAGGAACTGTTGCTGCGCTCAAAGAAAATAAGCGCAATATAATTACCCTTGAAATTGATACGGTATCTGCTGAAAACCTTGGAAAACTAGTACTCTTCTTTGAATGCTTAACTGCACTTATGGGAGAATACTTAAAGGTTGACCCTTTTAATCAGCCAGGAGTTGAACTCGGTAAAAAATATGCATTCGAATTCCTAAAATCTTCGTCTAAATAAACCGATAAATGGTGTGTAGCATATTGGAATTATATCCAAACTACAATAAACTAGAACGAATTTAAATTTGGAGTTCATTTAGATGAGTGATGATAACGCAACCTTGGTAATCACCGATATTCATGAAGCACTGCAAACTGCAGACAAAGAAGCCTCAGAAAAACCAGCATGTTTTTTAGTGGTTGGCGGTGAACTAAATGGAACCATCTTTGACCTACTTGATGGCGAAACGCTAGTTGGAAGAAGTCCTGAATGTACTATTCCTTTAGAATTCCAAGGTATCTCACGCAAGCATTTTAAAGTTTATGTAAAAGATAATGACTGTCAGGTTGAAGATCTTGGTTCCAGCAATGGTACCTTTTTAAATAACACTAAAGTTGAAGGCAAAGTCACTGTACAAAAAGGTGATATGGTCAAACTTGGAAGTATCGCTTTGAAGTATCTCCCTAAAGGGGACACTGAACGTCTTACTTATGATAAATTGCACGAAGAGGCCAATACTGATGGTCTTACAAAATGCTATAACAAAAGCTATTTTAATAATAAGCTGGATTTAGAAGTAAAAAAATCGAAGGTAACTGGAAATCCTCTTTCATTAATTATTTTTGATCTAGATCACTTTAAGAAATTAAATGATAATTATGGCCATGATGCTGGTGACTATGTTCTTAAAGAACTAGCACAACTCTTAAGAGATAATGGTATCAGAAAAGGTGACACCTTTGCCCGTTATGGTGGAGAAGAATTTGTAGTTCTTCTGCCAAAGACTAATTTAAAACAGGCTTTTGAAATTGCAGAAAGATTAAGAAAGCTCGTTGAAAGTCATAAATTTACCTATGAAAGTAAACGACTTCCAGTAACTGCTTCTATTGGAGTTGCTGATTACCGCCAAGGAGTAGAAATAGGAACAGATCTGTTTAAACGCGCAGATTCCGCTGTCTACAAATCTAAAGATGGTGGGCGTAACCAAGTTAATTTTTTTAAAGCTTAATGGAACTAACAACAAAATCTAAAATTCAATTATTACCCGAACATATTATTGATCAAATAAAAGCGGGTGAAGTGATTGAACGCCCTTCTACCCTACTTAAAGAAATTATCGAAAACTCTATTGATGCGAAAGCAACTGAGATTGAATTACATATCATTAATAATGGCCTTGACCTTATTATGATTAAAGACAATGGCCAGGGGATCAACGCTGATGATTTACCACTTGCTTTCTGTCGTCACGCAACCAGTAAAATAAATCGTTTTGAAGATATTTATGGACTACACTCCTATGGCTTTAGAGGCGAAGCCTTGGCCAGTATTGCCAGTATTAGTCGTATCACCTGTGATACACAAACGGCAAAGGCGCGCGGACTGATTAAGATTGAAGGTGGACAAACCTTATTACATGACGAGCAAGAAACACAGTCAGAACAAACAGGTACTAAAATTTTTATCAAAGATTTATTTTATAATACGCCTGTACGCATGAAGTTTATTCAGTCCAAGACTTCGGAAAAAAACCAAATAAAAAAAATTCTTAATGCTTTTTTGCTAACTCACCCCCAAGTGGCATTTTCCATAAAATGGGATGAAGAAGAAAAACATTATTATAAGGCCCAAACGTCCTTAGAAGCCCGTAGCAAGGATGTGCTATTTAAAAACAAAGAGGTAAATTTCGTTAATGCCGAGGCTCGTTATGACGGGACTTCTTTCAAGGTTCTCTTAACAAAGGAGTCTTCTCGAGGTAACGCACACAAGACCCACTATCTTTTTATAAACAACCGCTTTGTCCAAGATATACAAATTCACAAGATCATTCTCAATACGGCAAGCTCATTATGGCCAGAGGGTGAAACAGGAAGTTATATCGCTTATTTAGATATACCCGCGGACGAAATTGATGTTAATATTCATCCAAACAAGACGGTAGTAAAACTATTTCAGGCCCCTAAGATTATGGCCACCGTTAGTGGGGCGATAAGGCATACCCTCAATGGGATTCAGCAAAAAGAGCGAAGACCCATGGGAGAGCAAACTGAACTGCAAGCACCATTGACGCCGTCTATGGGCGAAACTTCACGCTTGGACTACAAGCAAATTGATATGAGTTCAGAGGAGGCCATAGACTCTTATTTTGAAAATTTACATAAAAAGACAGCTCTCTCTAACGAGGTTGCACATCAGAGCATTCAAGTTATTGGAGATATGTTTTTCAATTTTGTCCAAGATATACCCTATCTTGGACATGCACCAACTCTTATGGCCTTTGATATACAAGAACAAATCAAAGAGATTTCTTCCAAGTCTAAGCAAGTTCCTTTACTGATTAGTAAGCCAATAAAACTTGCGAAAAAAATCGATCCCGCCCCTTTAAAACTACTAGAAGAGTTAAACTACGAAGTCGATTTTTTAACTAATGACACTGTCGTTATTCGGGCATTTCCAGAGGAATTACAAAGCCAACCCTATGTTCAATTGGCCAATCTGATCTTAAAGCAAAATATTAGCTCTCTTGCTCAAATTGATTATAGCGAGTTGAGTTTTACAGAGTATTCCTCGAAACAAATTTTAAATCTTTTAGAGAAATATTCCCAAGTAAAATTGCTCGAACATAATATCATCAAACCACTATCTGAAAAAAAGTTATATAAACTCTATGCCAAATCAGAATAAACTTATTGTTATTTCCGGTCCGACTGCAACCAAAAAGACTTCTACAGCGATTGAATTGGCAAAAAAATACAATGGTGAGGTCGTAAATTTTGACTCATTACTATTTTACCGAGAGCTGAATATTGGCACAGCGAAGCCAACAGAAGCTGAGATGCAGGGAATCCCCCATCATATGATTAATAACCATTCCTATAAAAATCCTATTAATGCTGCTGATTATATGAATGAGGCCATACCCATAATAAATAAAATTATGCAGCAAGGTAAACCCGTCTTTCTAGTAGGAGGTAGTGGCTTCTACTTACAGGCGGTGCTCAAAGGAATGTATGATTCAAATACCACTCCTGCCGAGATTTTAGAACGCTCAGAGAAACTTTACCAAAAAGCTGGGATTAATCCTTTTCGCGAAATTTTACAAGAGAATGATAGTGAATCCTATGCTCTATACCATGAAAACGATCACTACCGTATTCGCCGTGCCGTAGAACATTTCTGGACTACAGGAACTAAGTTTTCCCAGGCCAGGAAGCAAATGCAGGTAAAAGAACAAGAATCTCCTGTCCAGCAGTTCGGATGGGATGTTTTACATATCTATCTTGATATCCCCAAGGAAGAGCACTTTAAACTCATTCAAAAACGCACTCAAATTATGTTTGAACAAGGTCTGCTTCAGGAAGTAAAAGATTTAATTGCAGGTGGGGCCACAGGTACAGAAAAACCACTTAATTCTATCGGGTACAAAGAGGTACTTGATTACCTGGATGGAAAATACCAAAGTCTCGAGGACTGCCAGGAACGCATAACAATTAATACTCGAAGACTAGCAAAATCCCAAAGAACTTGGTTTAATAAAGTTGAAAAAGAAAAATTTAATCCCCTCACAGACCAGCAGGATATCTTAAAATACTGTGATAATTTTCTTAGGAAATAGACATGGAAGTTAAAGAAAAAAAGAATTTAAAAGTCATCATTATATCTGACGGTACCGGGGAAACGGCCAAGTCCATGACAAGGGCCGCATTTACTCAATATCAAGATAAAGAAATCTTTTTCACTCGCTACAAAAACGTGCGAACGAAAGAACATATCGATGGCATCTTTCAAGAAGCCGCCTTTCACCACGACATGCTTGTTTATACCATCGTCTCTCCTGAACTTAGAAAATATGTGAATGAACTATGTAAGAAAGAATATGTGCGCTCAGTTGATTTACTTGGGCCACTACTTAGCAACTTTGCAAATATTTTTGAAACAGAGCCAGACTATCAACCAGGTCTTTTACATGCCGTAAATGACAAATACTATGAAAAAGTGGCCGCAGTGGAATTTACCCTTAATCATGATGACGGCAGAAACTTAAAATCATTAGACGAGTGTGATGTTGTTTTAGTGGGTATTTCCAGAACTTCTAAAACTCCTCTTTCGATTTATCTATCCATGGAAGGTTTAAAAGTAGTTAATATTCCAATCATTCTTAATATGCCTTTACCAGAGAATCTCTTTAAAATTGACCAACGAAAAATATTCGGACTTACCATTGATCCTGACACACTAACCGAAATCAGAATGAATCGGCTAAGTAAGCTAGGTACTAATGCTAATGGTGATTACGCCACCCAAAGAAAAGTTGCGGAAGAAATTGAATGGGCCAATAAACTTTTTGAAGAGAACCGCCGTTGGCCAGTATTTAATGTTACCAACAAGGCACTTGAAGAGACGGCCGCTGAAATTATAAAAATGCTCAATATGCGCAGTCGCAATCGCTTTAAGCAAAAAAAACGTTTCCAAAGCTCCGAAGATAAATAATTTAATTAGGTTTGAGAAAATTTCTCTTATTCTCTTCAATGGTAAACAGAACTTTTTGCTCTGTTCCGATTAATTCATTTCGAATTGTACCTTCGTAAGTACCCGCTGGTACTCTGAAGTTAGAGAAAGGCAATTCTTTTTCGATCGTTTGACCTTGGGCCTTAAAGCGCAGCCTAGTTCCTGAAGGAAAATTTTCTGAAGAAGAAAGATAACCAACTTTTGATTTTTCTAATTCTGGAATAGTTATTTTTACAACATCATCTTTTTTATCCACGACAATTTGGTTAGGATATTCCCATGTTTTGAATCCAAATTTCCCCACTTCTAATTTATATGCTTTTCCAACTTGCAATTCTAAGGTTAATGCATCCATTTTTTGTATCTGCCCATTGAGATAAATTTTCATGCTTGGATCATAATTTCCAAAAACAAGACTACCATAAGAGGATGCTGGATTTCTCTCTCCTTCATGGCCCGCAGTACCTCTATTAATCTCAGAAGCATGTTGCTTTGAACCTAGACTTTCTAAATCAGAAAGTTTTTCCTGATTTAAAATAGCGAAAATAAGTAAACTTGCAACCACCAAGGTCGGTAGCATTCTACCGCCTGACTTTGCAGGAGGCACAGCCCCCTTACGAGAGCGAGAAACAGTCCCTGCAGCAGTGACTCTACTTCTTGAGGTTTTATTAAAATGCCCATGACGGCCAACAAGTCCGGTTTTTTCAGCCGCACTTTTTACTTTGGTTTTTGTTTTAGTTTTTGAACCTTTAACTTTTTTAGCCTTTAAACCCACTTGGGTACTTTCAGTGAAATCAAGATCTAAATTAGGAGTAGAAGGATCTTCTTCAACACTAAATGTACCTAAATCCAATTCAATTTTACCTGTGCGATCTTGAGCAGTAACAAATGACCCTGTATGGTTCGAATTGTTTTTTTGGTCACTCGATTGCTGGTCTAGCTCTTTTAAATAAGGTTTAATATCAATTTTTCCAAATTCAACAAACTTCTTCTTATCTGCTGCTATTTCATTTTTAAATAATTGCTTAGCAAAATAGCTTAAGTCCGTGGCGTTAAAATCCGGGTAATTTGAATAAAGAAATTTAACCAAGGCACGGTTAAGTTTATCCATATTTTCAAAACGCTGAGTTCTATCTTTGGCCAATGCTTTTAAAACAATATCATCTAATTCAGCCGGTACATTCGGATTTATAGAAGAAGGTCTTGGAACCTTACAAGCTTGAATTTGTTTAAGTACGGCCAAATCATTTTTAGCGGAAAACAACTTACGAGAACAAAGCATCTCCCAAAGGGTAATCCCTACAGCAAACTGATCATAGCGATGATCAAGTTCTAACCCCTCCAGATATTCAGGAGCTAAGTAGGATAACTTGCCCTTAATGGTTCCTGCTTGAGTCGCCTCACTATTACTATCGGCTTTCGCAATACCGAAATCGATAACTTTAACCGAACCATCATAGGTAAGCATTATATTATGCGGAGAAATATCCCGGTGAATTATATTAAATGGTTTCCCTGTTAATTTATCTGTAAAAGTGTGGGCATAATGAAGTGCCTGGCAAACTTGGGAAATAATATGGGTTGAAATTTCGACAGGAAAAACAAACTTCATTTGTTTCAAACGATCGAGATATTGCTTTAAGTTAGCACCATCAACATACTCCATTGCAGAGTAAAGTTGCTCATCAACCATTCCGTAATCATACACTTGTGCAATATTAGGATGAAGTAGGCCAAAGGTAACTTTCAACTCATCTTCAAACATTTGTACGAATGAAGGATTTTTTGAGTATCTTGGTTGAACCATTTTGATCGCAACTATTTTATTCGCCTGCTCACCTAAATAACTAGCACGACAAATTTTTGCCATCCCACCATCAACTAAGTGGTCCAAAATTAAATACTTTCCAAATCGCGAGTACTTTTCAGCCATTAAATTACCTCAAATACTTATCGGACTTTAACGCCTACTCTTTACAATAATTAAAGGGGATATAAATAATGATAATTAATTCAATTACTTAACTAAAATGTTAAGGCTTTTTTAGGAAATCCAGGTATTATCATTTCGATAGGTTGTCGGGATAAATTATTGCGGCAAAACCCGACTATTTTATGCTGGGTTAATTTCCAATCTGTATAATTTTGATGGGCCTCTAAGTGTCTGGAAAATTCTAATAAATCGATCCGCTTAAAACCAGCCTTTTCAATTTGTGCATACAAATTACTTTTTCCTTGGGCCGCACTTACTTTTGCGTAGGCAACGACTATCAATAATTCACTGCAATCGTCTAATTGCTTGTTATCAGGGCCTAACCAGGCACTAAAAGCGGACTCTTTATTTAGCTTACTCAGGAGCAATTCATTTTCTAAAGTGGCACCTTTAAACCAGGAATATTTTGTAAAAACTAATTTTTGATCCCAGTGCTTATCAGCATATTGCCCCCCAACAAAGACAACTTTAGAGGTATTAATTGGTCGTCTGGACTGATGAGCACAAGCTAAAAAACCAAATATCATAAAAGGGATAAATAATTTAAACATGAGTTGTTCCTACCGCTTTAATATAAGTTATTATCTCCTGAAAAACATCATTTCGACAAGTTTCATTAAGTAAATCATGACGCATATTGGGATAATATTTAACCTTCACTAATTTTTTATCCATACCGGTAATAAACAGCTGGGTTTTCTCATTATCGACGATCCTGTCGTCACCACTTAAAAGAAAAAGGCTGGGAATTTTAAAGAAATAGCTTAAGCTATTTATATTTTTAACTGCATTAACGACTTCTACTCCCAACTTAATGCTTATCGATTTTGATATTAAATGATCGTGCATAAAAGAGATTGCCTTATCAGGATCCTGGGAAAGATCATAAGCAGAATAAACCACCGGGATATGAATTCTTGCCAGCTCCTCAGGAATATAATTCAAAAAATTTTCTACTGGTTTTATTAGATCTATTTTAGGCTTGATACATGGATTTGAAAAAATCATAGCATCAATGGGAAAAGGCAATTGAAACTCAGGATCTGTAACCGCCTTGATACTAACCAGACCACCTAGACTGTGTGAAACAAGTATCGTTTTAGGGGCAGTAAACTGATAAAACTGCTTATGACAGATATGAAAAAACTGTTCCAGGTCTGCGGCATAAGTTTTAATGTTATCGACATAGGCCCTTGGACCGCCACTAAATCCATGACCTAACAAATCCATCGTCGATATAATGACATCCTGCTTTAACTTTTCTGCCAGGTCGAAAAAAAATTCTTCATGGCGCATATGATACTCGATCATACCATGCTGAAAAATCACGTGATACTTAGCTGGTTTATTATTTTCGAGATCTTTGGGTATATAGTGTTTAAAATAGATATGAGCCTTCTCATGAAAATGGGAAAGGAAATTTCCTTCCACAATTTTATGAAAACGAAAATCTCTATTCATGCGTCAGGTATTTTTCAATGGCCTGTTTGGCATCTGCCCCCAGGTCAGTAAAGCGAAAAGAAAAACCTAAACCACCTTCCAACATACGAACAATTTGGCCACCGGCCACAAAATGATGATCTGTATTTTCAGGATGAACATTAATAGAAATGCTTTCTCCAATTTTGGCCGGGAAATGATCAACTAATACCTGCATCCCCCCTACCGAAATATCTCGACAGACACCAAGATAAACCTGTTGCTGACTCTCCATATACATGCGTGCCACAAAAGGTTTGCGCTGATTCGAACGTCGCTCAGCTTCTTTAATTACCGGAGGAGTATCTTCAAAGACTTCACTATAATCCTCAAAGTCAGCAACCATCGCCCAATCTTGCATACCTCTTATAAATAAAAATGTTTTTGCGTTGATTCTGTTTTCACTAAAAAGCTTTTTTATAATTTCTAAGGAATAAGGTCCGTACTCTACTTCATTGGCGCCACGGTCAGCTCCAATCTTAATAAAAATACTGTTTTCCTGGCCTGCAAGATTTTGCAAGTTCAATTCGACTTCTTCAATAACTCCCGGCATTTCAGTAGCTGCCTCTTTTGTTTCTGGAGTGGCAGCACTTTGTAAATCCGCTACATCCTTAACTCTTACCCAGTTTTCAAAGCCTTTACGCCAAACATAGTCCTCATCTGTCAGCGCCCCTTGCTTAACCATATCTTGTAAGGCACTAAATTCAATCGGACCGCGTCTTTCACCTGCTTCGACGTAATACCACTTCTCTTCCATGGGGATAACTCCTTCAATAATTGAAATTATTTACTATAATTTTACATTAAATCCATAACTTAGACGGCCAAAGGAAAGAATTTCCCAAAAAGCATTTAAGTTTTTCCGAGTAAGTCCGACAAGTATTCTGTGTTATAATATAAAAATGAGAAAACTTATGAAATTATTTTGGCTTGGACTATTACTTCCCCTGATTTTCTCTTCTTGTGGAGAGGAAGTGCTTACCCAAAATAGTCTTAATTCTGGTTTCAAATCTAATGATCTACAATCATTTGAGTTAAATACATGTACTCAAATGACTTTTGAAAAACCGCCGGTAGATATCCTATATGTTGTGGATAACTCTGGTAGTACCTTGGCCAGTAGCTTCCAAGCTATTAAAGGCCAAATTGCTAATACCATTTACACCATCTCTAAAGACTTTGATTATCATATCTACTTTGCTCCTTTACTTGCTAATGCCGAAGATAGCATTCAGGGTTATCCTCTTATGGTAAGTAATCCCTCCAGTTTACCCAGTGTAGCTTCTGTGAATATTACTAACCCAGAAAACTTAAGTATGTTTGCTCAAGCAACGGGAAGTAATAGTGAACTTGGTTTTACTCGGGTACACAATCTTATCGACTATAACCGCTCCAATGGTATTTTTAGAGATAATGCCAATACCATCGTAGTGCTCATCTCTAATGGAGATGATACCGGAAATCTAACAACTGGTTTCAATGGTAATACAATTCCAGATGAACAAAAATACCAGGATCTAAAAAATAAATTTTTAAAATATACGAGCTTATACAATCAATCGAACACCGTAAGTAATCCACTAAATGCCCAAAGCTTTCGCTTTATTTCATTAGTGGCACACTCTACCTGTAATAGTTGGAAAGTTGGAACAAACTATATTCGTATGTCTAAAGATATTTATGAATATCAAGGTTTTACTGATAACCCTAGTAAAGATAGCGTTGATCTTTGTTCTCAAAACTACCAAAATCTTTTTAGTGTTGTTAATAATAGTATTAAAGCGGTGGTCGTAGGACATAAATACGATTATTGGAAAATAAGTTCTGCCAGTGAATCATCTATTCAGACCAATGATATTCAAGTTACAAAAATCACGGCAACTGGAGCTACTGAAAGTATTCCCGCCAGTGCAACTAATGGTTTTGAATATCTTGGTTATAAGACAAACCAGAACACTCGTTATGAGCCAACAGTAGGCGAACCTGTTACTGGACTTGTCATAAAGCTGAACGGGACTGCTAGAGTGCAATATCCGGAATGTATTATCGCAAAAACAAGAACTCCAACTGAATATTTTGGTTATTTTTCAATTGCTAGTGAGCCAGATATCTCTACTATCAAAGTCGAAATTGATGGCAAAGTTTATCCTAATAGTACGACTAATGGCTGGAGTTATCTGGGTTGGCGTGATGTTCTCAATATTAAAGTCCCAGGACCTACTAACGCAGCTGTTACTCCGGAACTTAATAAATCAGGATTTTTCATTCAATTGCATGGTGAAGCCATTTTTACCAATGGACAAACCATCAATGTTTTCTACAAACCTAAACCGAAATAAATTTTATGCCATGCTGGATTTTTGCTGATTAGAATCGAGAACCCTATTCATAAACTGAATACTAGGTAATAGTTTTTTGAGTTTCAGTTCATTAACCTCTAGAGATAAAGCATCACCTTCA
>JBFEUX010000100.1:0-10000 GCA_041547255.1 Bacteriovoracaceae bacterium | reverse complement strand
TGTAGGTTTTTTACAATAGCATTCATTATTTAAAGCTCGTTACTCCTGTCGTTATTTGAAATGTTTCAACCTGATTTCTTTTATATTCATCTTTTAGGTTTGTTGCTTTTTCATAGTCAACCGTCCCATTAAAAAAGATTGAGTCTTTTAAATTCTCTATAAACTTCCCAATACTCTTCCATGATTTGGAATAACCAACTATTTTTAATTTCTTATCTTTAATCTCTAAGCTATCCACCCACACATTTTCGGGCGTATTATCTGCTATGTATTTAAGAATCGAATAGGGATTCTGTCTTTTATTTACAATTTCTCTTACAATTTCAATTTTTGCTTTTAAATCTTTTTGCTGCTGCTCTAGTTGCTCTACCTGCTCCTTAACCGCATCATATTTTCTTAACTCGCTAGTAAGGTTTCTTGTTTGTTTTGTTAGATTTAAAGTGCTCTCTTTTTTCTGATTAATTTCTGTATCATACTGACTATCTACAAGTGGTTCTACAGCATAAATTGCTATAAAAAATAGAATAACATACTTTACATTAATTGAACTAAAATCTATTCCCGCAACGACAGCTACTGATTTGCCTCTTTCACCTGGGGTAAGGTTAATCTCAATCATCTATACTTTCCTCATCCCTAAGCCTAACGCAACTAATCCACAGTACGCTATCTCTTCCAATTCTTCCTCATCAAAATTACCCTTCACCTCAATAACTTCAAATGGATTTATTTCTTCAATCTCCATATCAACTACATCTTGAAGGACCTCTTTTATCCCTGGTAAGCGTGAACTGCCCCCTGTAACAAAACAATACCCAACTTGATCTGATGATCCGGCAGCAATATAAAAATTCAATACTTTTCGAAATTCGTCTGCCAGCTTATCACTATGTGTCTCTAGCACAGTAACAATTTCCTCGGGCAAGTTGCCATTTTCATCACCATTTATTTTTAAATCTTCTGCTTCTTCGTAGCTAACACCCATAGTTCTTTGAATTTCTTCCGTGAGTAAAACCCCACCAATCGGTATTTCCTTGGTGAGAATCGGGCCATTGTTTTTATATAAAATGACAGTTGTATATTGGGCACCAAAGTCGATAATAATTGCTCCATCTTCTGAAACGTCATCCAGTCTATCACCTAGATACAATTCAAAAATATTTGTTAAGGCAAATACATTTAAATCGACAGCTCTTACTGTCAAGCCCGCTTCTTTGATGTATTCCATATAGTGTTCTATCACATCAATTTTTGCTGCTCCTACAATCGCATCTACAATATCTTCTTCTTGATCTCGTCCAATTATTGAAAAATCAATTTCCGCATCATCTGCTCCAAAGGGAATATATTGTTCTGACTCCCAAAGAACATTGTCTTCTATTTCTTCTTGCACTCCATCCGGAACCTGTAGTCGCTTTGTCACGGTGTTAGGCCCATTCATTCCCAAGCAGGCTATGTTTTTTGTAATTCTTTGATGTTTAACTATACTTCGAATGGCATCTATAATTTCTTCTGGCTTTTGAATATCATCTTCAATGATAGCAGCTTCTGATAAGGGAACTGACTCATATTTTTCCAGACGATAAACATCTTTTTTTGCTTCGCTTAGAACAGCAATCTTGACGGCACTTAGTCCAATATCGATACCAATAAGTTGGCCTTTTTCAAATATAACTTTAAAGTCATTTAACTTATCGGTTAACTGAGACAATTTTTCCTTCCTTGAAAAAAATATATCGCTTTATTATAACTTGATCGCCTTTGCAATTTCAAGAATTTAGTGCTAAATGTTAATTTAGATATAGTGGACCTAAATACTTTAGTAAGCTAGGAAAATAAATTTGAAACACCGCAACTACTATAATGAATGGTCCAAAGGCAAATGGAGTCTCCCGATCCATTTTTTTAGCAGCAATTAAAACCATACCGACAATAGCCCCTAAAAAACAGCTAAGAAAAATATTATTTAAAATCTCAAAGGGCCCCAGAAATACTCCTAAAATTCCATATAATTTAATATCTCCTCCCCCAAGCCCAATTTGTCCTTTAAGTTTATAGAAAAGAAATGTAATTCCCAATGTACCTAAAAAACCTATTAAGCCACCTGCCAGCCAGTGTAACAGAGGGAAATTTAAAATCGAATAAGGAAGTATAAGCAACAATAGAAATATATTAATTTTATCAGGTAATATCTGATGCTCTATATCGATAAGAAAGTGTGCAGTAAAACTGGCCGCTAGCGAAAAATAAAAGAGAAACATGACAATTGTATCAATAGTCCAAGCACTTGGCGCAAGCAAAAGGGCTACAACGCCCATAAACAGCTCTAACAAGGGATAGCGAATAGATATTTTAGTTCCACAACTCTTACATTTCCCGCGCAAAAATAAATAACTCAGAATCGGAATATTTTCATACCATTTAATCTGATGGCCACATGCAGGACATGAACTTCGAGGTGTTACCACGCTTATATTCTTTGGCATTCTATGGACAACTACATTTAAAAAGCTTCCAATCATTGAGCCAAATACAAATACAAATATCTTTAAAATTAAATGTGGCATTAAGACATCCATCAAAATTAATCTATATTTTTTCTTTCAAATACATAGATTGAGATAAATATTAAAAATAGACTATAAAGAATTCCATACAAGAAAGAATTAATTAAATAGCTATCCGGTAAAGTCTGTTCGTAAAGTAAATAACTTTTTATATTAAGTTTATAAAAGCCGGGCAAAATAAAATGGTACAAATTAAGAACTTCAGCTAAGCCTGGCATATTTTTAGCAAAATTAGTTGTCATAGCTGCGGTAATACTATGTCCAACCGCATAGACTGCAATAGTCACAAGCACACTTATAACTTGACTGGTTAAAAGTGAAAATAACGATACTACTAATAACACCAAAATAGACTCTACAATTGTTAATATGATTGACCAGAAAATTAAATATGAGTAAGTACCACCGATGAAAAAATAAAGGGCCAAAGTTAGTAAGCTAAGAATCAAAATATTAAGAATCAAAACACCGATTAAGCCTATAATTTTTCCTAATATAAAGGTAAAGCGAGGCACGGGACGAGAAATAATCATATAAACCGTTCTACTCTCAATCTCTTTTGCTAATAGACCTACCCCAATAAAAATCGCGATACCGACAGAACTTAAACTTAGCATCCCCATGCCAAAGTCTAAAGCTATCCGACTAGGTTCTCCATAGGTAAAACTGTAAGCAATAAAGGTAATGACAAAAAGAATCACTCCCAAAAGGAAAGTATTAAGTAAAATCTTACTCTTAATAATTTCTTTAAAAGTATTTAGGGCAATAATTTTAATTTTATGTAAGTTATTCACTTAAACACCAATCACACATTATAAAAAATTTCTTCCAATGTTGGTTTCGCTGGTTCAACAGACATGATATTCCAACCTTGGCTCAGAGCATTTTTAAAAAATGCATTTTTATCTTTATCATTAACAACTTCCACTAGCACATTTCCATCTTTAACATACCTTATGGTATTTTCAGGCTTTTTATGTTCATTAATCAGCTTATCAACACTTCCGTTAAATACCATTTCTCCATCTTTCATAAACATGACATTGTTACATATTTCTTCGACGTCTGAAACAATATGCGAGCTAAAAAAGACTGTGGCACCCAGCTTATTTACTTCGACAATGATTTCTTTCAATTCTTTACGGCCAATAGGATCCAGGCCAGATAAAGGCTCATCTAATATAATTAGCTTGGGTTCATGAATTAGCGTGGCCAAAAAGCCTATCCGCTGGAGCATACCTTTTGAATAAGTTTTTATCTCCCGATCTAGCGCAAAATCAATTTTAAAACGTGGTGCCCAGAAATCAATTTTCTCTCGAATGCGCTGATTTGCTACCTCAGATAACTGTCCCATATAAGTACAAAATTCCCGACCTGTTAAGTGGGGATAAAAAAATGGTCTTTCTGGTAGATAGCCTAAATTCTTAAAAGCTTCATTTTTGCTTTTTCCCAGAGCTGGTCCATAAACAACCTTGCCAGTAGTTGGACGAATAAAGTCCATTGCTATCTTTATCGAGGTAGTCTTACCAGCACCATTGGCACCTAAAAAGCCGATAATTTGATTTTCAGGAATAACAAAACTTACATCCCGCAGAGCTTGAAAAGGTTTTTTCAAAAGCTCAGACTTAAAAATCTTGTTTACTTCACAAAACTCTAGCATATAAATATAATGAATGTTGTTAAGGAGTTTGGCAATAAAATCACAACCTAGACAATATTATATACTCTTGGCCGCATTATTTTTCATGCTCGTAGCGGGATATCTTCACACCAATACCAAAGTTCCTCCTATCAAAATAACCAAACAAATGTCCGCCATAAACTTAAACACAGACTTTCTTAAACTTATTTCTTTGGGACAAGAACGTTTACTTTCCGATTTTTTTTGGATTACAACGCTAATCGAATCAGATATTGAGCACTACAAGCAGCGCGATCTCTCTTCGTGGATGTTTTTACGCTTTTTATCTATTATCGAATTGGATCCCCGTTTTATCCGAGCTTATCAATTTGGAGGAAAATATCTAAGTATTGTAAAAGATGATCTCTCTGGTGCTCATTATATTTTTAAAAGAGGACTAGAGATCTTTCCAGACGACTATGAGCTCTTAAGTAATTATGGTTTTCTTTTAGCATTCGAAATTGGTGATTATATCAATGCTATTCCTATCTATGAAAAACTCGTAAATTATAAGCAAGCTCCTGATTACTATAAGACGTTATTAGTTAAATTAAAATATGAACATAGTGGAAATTTAGAACTTGCCTATGCTGCTATTTCAGATATCTATCAAAAAGAAGCTAAAGACAGTTATCTTCGAAAAAGACTAGAAAGCGATTTATACGCCATAAAGGCAACTATCGATTTGCAATGCCTTAACAGTGGACAAGACAATTGTTCAATGACAGACTATTTAGGAGATCCCTATATACAAGCAAGCGGCCAGTATAAAGCGGCTAAAGCTTTCACTCCTTATCAATTACACAAAAAAAAGAGGGACACAAAGGTCCCCCCTATAAAAAACTAATTAAGCTATTTTGTTATCCGGCTTAGTATCCTGCTCTCTCAACAGTATATATTTTATCCTGATTAACAGTGATAAGCGAAGAAGTCGTATTCGTTGTCATATCAGAACTAACTATCCCAGCCGCAGGAAGTACAAAACTTTGAGTTGCAGTATCTGCTTGAGATCCAATAGCAGCATTACCATTAGCTGCATTAACAAAGTTAACATTGTTTGCAACTGAAGAACCACTTCCTTTTCCAGCTAAAAAGTAAGTTGCATCTGCAACAGCATTTTTATTAGCAGGACCACATCCTGAATTTCCAGCGACACCAATTGGGTTGGCACTCATCCCAGATCGTTCTGCGGATGTTTGTGCCGTATTATCCGTGACCTGATTAACACCAAAACCAATAGCAAAGTATCTATTTACCTGCTCAGTACTTGGATCGTATCCCATATATCTTAGACAAATTGAATACATCCCAAAATCCCCATAAAAAGATTGCTCAGCAGTATATGCAGCAGCTAACTGAATCTTTCCTTCAGAGGTTTTTGACTTTGCTTGATACTTTTTAAAGTTTGGTACTGCTACTGCAGAAAGGATACCAATAATTGCAACAACAATCATTAGCTCAACCAGGGTAAAACCAGCTTGAGAGCTAGTCCTGTTAAAAAACTTTTTCATGTCTTTCTCCTTTTTAAACATTAAGAGTTTAAAAATTTATTTATTCATCCAAGATATTAAGATTCTTGAATAGTTTAATTATATCTTGCCATATAACCCTATCGGCATAATTTCATGTCTTGCTTTAAATTTTCCCATAAATCGTACGAATTTCAAGATGTTATAGTTTGAGCGATTCGCTCAAAGGCTAGGCTCCACCTGCGGCCATAAATATTGGTAAATACATGGCGATTAACACGGTTCCAATCATTCCCCCCAAACCGACAAGAATTATTGGCTCTATCATTTTTGTCATGGCATCAATAGTTTCGTTGGTCTCCTGTTCAAAAACATCCGCCACTTTAACCAGCATCTCATCCAAATTTCCTGTGGATTCCCCCACCTTAACCATTTGATTAACCAAGGGAGGGAAATAGCGAATTCTTCTAAGCGGCTCTGTAATAGACTTACCTCTAACCACTGCTTTTTTAACTGCAGTCATATCTTTTGCAATTTGCGTGTTATCTAATGTATCAATGCATATGTCTAGTGAATCCAGCAGCGGGACACCTGCTCCCAACATAGTTGCTAATGTTCTAAAGAGACTAGCGAGTCCACCTTTAATGATAATATCTCCAAACAGTGGCCACTTTATTATATTTCTATCCCACTGCTGTTTACCTGTTTTAGTTTTAATATAATTGAGAAACATGGTAGAGATAGCAAACATCCCCAATATCAGTAGCAGAAGATATTCTTGAAAAAAATCAGAAACATCGATTACAAATTGTGTAACGGCTGGTATTTCCTGGTTACTTTCCTCTAGCATTCCCACAAACTGAGGAACGACGAAAACCATAAGCCCAAATGTTACGGCGATCCCAATCACAAGGACGATTATTGGATAAGTCATCGCTCCTTTGATTCTTTTTTTAATTTCTTCTTGTCTTTCCATAAACTCAGTCAGTTTATTTAAAATGCTATCTAAAATACCTGCAGCTTCTCCCGCTTTGACCAAAGAGATGTAGAGTTTACTAAAGCCCTTTTGTGTGGCCATTGATTCATGTAATGATTTCCCTTGCCCAATTAGCTCCACAATAGATCTAATGACTGCCCTAAGAGATGGGTTTTTTTCTTGTTTTGCCAGCATCTCCAAACTTTCAAGAATAGGAACACCGGCATTTATAAGGATCGATAATTGTTTGGTAAATCTATTTAATTCTACATTTCCAAAAGGCTTGGCCAGCCCCTTTTCTACCATCCAGACACCTAGATCGATATCAAGGGGGTTGGGAGCAATTAATTTTTTGGCACGAATACCTTGTCTGCGCAGAAGTCGCTTGGCATGACGAGTGTCTTTGGCAAAAATCTCCCCGCGGGTCTTACGCCCTTCATTGGTGACTCCTTCATATTTATACTTACCTTCAGCCATGACTTTATATTATCCTATTAAACTTTAATTCCCAAAATTTTTGCCATTTCTTCCGGGTTATTCGAATATGACATAGCATTTTCTTTTGTTATTAAACCTGCATCTAAAACTTTCTTTATACTCTGATTCATGGTTACCATTTTTGTTTCTTCCTGATTTATCTGCATCTGAGAATAAACCTGGTGAAGCTTATCTTCCCGGATAAGGTTACGGATAGCAGGCGTGATTCTAAGTATTTCCTGACAGAGCACTCTTCCTCCAGATTTTTTAGGCACTAGTTGTTGGGAAACAACTCCTTGAAGTACAAAAGACAATAAGGTTCTTATTGGTTCTTGCTGATCAGAAGGGAAAACGTTGATAATTCTTGAAATAGTTTGCACTGTAGAGTTGGTATGAAGCGTTCCAAATACCAAGTGACCTGTTTCCGCAATCTCAAGTGCAGCTTCGATTGTCTCAACATCTCGAAGCTCTCCTACTAATACAATATCCGGATCTTGCCTTAAAAGTGATCTAAGTCCATTAGCAAAGCTTAAAGTATCAACACCAACTTCCCTTTGATTAATAATACTCATTTTATGTTGATGCATAAATTCGACAGGATCTTCCAATGTTAAAATATGTCCAGATTCTGTTGAGTTCAATCTATCTAAAATAGAGGCAAGGGTGGTAGACTTACCTGAGCCAGTAGGCCCAGTGACCAAAATCATTCCATTTGATACATCAGACATTTCTAATAAGACATTAGGTAAACTAAGCGCATCAAAGTCTGGAATCTGACTAGGTATTTGTCTGAATACTGCTGCAACAGCTCCTTTAGAATAGAAGCAATTCGCTCTAAACCTTGCCAAGCCTTTAACACCAAAAGAAAAATCCAACTCCAGGTTTTTTTCGAGTTCACTTCGCTGAGCCTCTGTCAAAATTTGATAAACCAATCGTTTGGTATCTTCTGCTGAAAGAGCTGGAATCTTAACCCGAATTATTTCACCCGAAATTCTCATGCCCGGTGCGGTTCCGATAGAAATATGTAAATCTGAAGCGCCATTATCTACCATAACTTTAAAGAGTTGTTGAATTTGAATAGAACCAACTCCTCCTGGCTTACTACTTGTATTAGTTTTAGTTTGGTCACTCATAGTATACCTCTAATCTGTATCTGAAGCTGAATTCGTCATTGCTTCTTCTAATGTTGTTAATCCTTGTGCAACTTTTGTTAAAGCACTCATCCTCAGACTCTTCATTCCATCTTTTATGGCCTGAGCCTTAATATCATCTGTACTTGCGTCCTTTAAAATAAGCTCTCTAACTTTTGGTGTGATTGCGAGCACCTCATATATCGCCACTCGCCCTTTATAACCAGTGCCTCCACAAACTTGACACCCTTTTCCGTGGTAAACTTTTATCTTTTGCGCAGAGGCAGGCGCAAAACCACAAGCGACAAGTTCCTGTACCGAAACCTGCTTGACTTCTCTACAATTAGTACAGATTTTACGACAAAGCCTTTGCGCCACAACACAGTTTAAGGCGGCAACTAACAAAAACGGTTCAATTCCCATATTTAAAAGTCTTGTTACAGTACTTGGAGCATCGTTAGTGTGTAGGGTTGAAAGAACCATATGTCCTGTTAAGGCTGCTTCAACAGCTATTTCCCCAACTTCCACATCCCGAATCTCACCAACCATAATAATATCTGGATCTTGTCTTAAAAATGCTTTAAGTGCAGACGCAAAAGTTAATCCTACCTCATTACGTACGTTAACTTGATTTATTCCTTCCAAGTTAAATTCACAAGGATCCTCTGCTGTAGATATATTTGTATCTTCAGTGTTCAACTCTGCCATGGCCGAATACAAGGTCGTCGTCTTACCTGACCCAGTAGGGCCTGTAACCAGGACCATTCCATACGGTTTATAAATACCAGCTTTTAAAATTTCTAATTGCTTGGGCTCAAGACCTAATTTAGTCATATCTAGCTGTAGATTAGACTGATCTAAAAGTCGCAGAACAACTTTTTCCCCAAAAAGTGTAGGTAATGATGAAACACGATAATCAATAGGCTTTCCACCTATTAATAATTTAATTCTTCCATCTTGTGGTTTTCTTTTTTCAGAAATATCCATTTGGGCCATAATTTTTAGCCTTGATATAACTGGCAACATCATTGACTTTGGTGGTCTGGATACTTCGATTAAAGAACCATCCATTCTAAAACGAACTCTAAATGATTTTTCGTAGGGTTCAATATGAATATCTGATGTACCTTTTACAAAAGATTCTGCAAGGATCTTATTAACAAACATAACAACATCTTGCCCAATATCCTCTGCCTTAACATCCTGATCTTCTACATTATCGGTTTTAACTTCTACTATCGTGCTAATCAACTCATGCACAGAATCTTGTACACTTCCAAAAAGATTTTTCCAGGATGAAATATTGGTTAAAATAAACTCTACTGGACGTTTAAATTCTTGTCCTAACTCTTTACTTGCAGCAGCGATTACCGTCGGGTCAAATGTTGCCAAGGTAACTTTCGCCTGGGTCATCTGAATAGGTATGGCCCGATATTTAATAACCTTTTTCTTACTTAGAGATTTGATTGTATCAACTGAAACTTTCGCATTTTTTAAATCAATAAACGTAACTTTATATTTTGCGGCAACTATTTTTCCAAATTTATTTTCGTCAAAGTAGTCTTTTGATGGCAACTCAAATTCATTAATTTCATCTTCATCGCATAAAAATACTTTTTGTCCATCTAAAATTGGCATGTAAATTTGTTCACTTCCATCTTTTGAAGTGTTTGAAAGAACTTTACATTTAGCAAAAGTCA
>JBFEUX010000097.1:0-10273 GCA_041547255.1 Bacteriovoracaceae bacterium | reverse complement strand
TTCTTTCTTGATACTCACCAGTTTATCATTACCTTCAGCCACTTGGGTCGATATTTTTTCGAATTTATTTTTTTCACTATCCAACTTCAGATTTACAGCAAGTAAAGCCTCTTCGGCTTCACGAATATTTTGCATATTTTTCTCAACTTTTTCTTGCTGTCTTAATGAGTCGACACGATATTTTTCCAATAATTCTGTTTTTTCTTTAATCTCTACCTTAATTTGATGTAAAGTCCCCTCGCTATCAGTCATTTTTCGTCTCTGCACATCGACATTCTTTTGCTCAAACTTAATATTATCCTTGAGCTCACGTAGCTGGGCTTGGAATTTTTCCATTCTTTTTTCACGAAATAATAGTTTATCATTCAAGGAATCTTGCTTGTCTTGCAGTTCTGTCAGTCTCGCTTGCAGATCTGTTCTCTGATCTGAGAATGTACGTAGCGTATAATATGTATCATGTGACTCTATTTCTAGCTCTCTATTCTTCGCTTCCGTTTTTTTAATGTACTTATTCAAATCATCTACTTTTAACTTACATGCCTCTAGCTCACTTGTAAGTTTGGTATATTCTAGTGTCTTACTGTCATTTTCTTCACTTAGTTTATTTGATATCCGCTCTGCCTTAGAATGTTTTCGCTGTTCTTGTTCCAGTTCAGCAGATACGGAAATAATATTTTCTACTATCGTTTTTTGAGCGAGTTTCAGATCTTCAACCTTTACATCCAACTCTTCTCGTTTCTTTTTCGTGGCCAAAAGATTATCTTGTAACTTTGCGAGCCTCTCTTCCCTGGCATATTGATGTTGATAAATCTCAGCCGATTCTTGCTTAATTTTTTGGATTTCAACTTCATGGCTCTTAATTAAATTTAAAACTCTATCTTCTTCAGTTTTTTTATTTAAGTCGGGAAGAACTTCAATTTGTACGCACTCATCAGCCGCTGCTTGTACTTGATTATCTTTTTCTCTTATTAGTGTTTCGCTTTGATTGCGTGATTTTTTTGACTGATAAAATCTGATACTAAAGAATTTACGCATTTTTACTCCTACAGCCTATTATAAAACGGCTCAGAGCATACTTGCAGTACCTGGAAATTAATGCCTTCTTATGTTTTAGAATTCTGACCTCTTAGCGTGAATAAGTTCACCCTCTTCAAATACCTAATAATACAGTGTGGATTTTTTGTCTAGAGAAATAACAAACTATAAAAGTCTTTTATTTTTCAAAGCGATTTAATACATTAATCATTTAGTGCTACCACCAACGTTTAACCATACGAATAACATTACCCAAATTTTCGGTTATATAGAGATTTCCATCGTTATCAAACTCTAAATCAACTGGGCTATATAATCTCGCCAAATTTGCTGAAACACCTTCTTGCTCTCTTTCGAATTGTTTTCCTGCTGTTATGTAATCACCATTGTTAGGTCCTATTTGAAATGAGATTGAAGTAGGACTTGTACCCGTTCGGTCAAAACATTGTACATTATGTGCCCCAGAGTTCCCGTCCCACTGATAACCAGAAGTATAGCAAATCCAATTATCAAAAACGGCTATCCCCCGTGTATAGCCTCCAGTGGTTTGCAAAACTGTTCCCACAAACCCTGCAGGAATAATTGAGCCAGCAATGGTAATATCACTAGTCGATCTGTTGACATATTTAAGCTTGCTATTACTAGAGAAACTCCTATCTACAAAGAAAAAGCTACCATCTGTTCCCTGCGGATCAAGTATCATCTCACTTGGCATATATAATCTTACATCTGTTCCACCGACGGCACCATTTACATCACCGCCTGCACCGCATGTACCAACTAAAGTCGTTAATGTGCCATCTACCGCAACTTTTTGAATGCAATAGCCACGCTCATTACTTATATATAGTTCATTATTATAAGTGAAAATACTGTCAGGTACCATTAGCCTTACATCTGTGGCCAAATTGCCTTCCTGAGCAGGATCCCATTGATAATGACAACCAAGTGCAGTACTACCCGCAATGGTAGCAACTCTACCAGCTTGTACCGTCGTTCCCCAAAACACTTTATCTGAGGCACTATCATTAATAGCACGTATTAAACAATGTCGCTGAGTGGCCCATGACACCGTCTTATCAGCATACAATAAGCTGCCGTTATAGATGGTCATACCAGCAAGATCCATGACATAGGTATCTTGCGGAAGGGTTTGTTCTTGATCAATATTTGAGCGACCTCTATCGATCACAATCGATGTGTCACCTGTTATCGTGTTAAACTTTCTTAAACGTCCATTATATAAGTCATTAAAATACATTTCGTTAGTTACGGGGTTAAATTTTAAATTAGTTATTCTGTTAGTTGCAATGCTATTTGGATTTATCGAGTCAATATAATCAAAAATAAGATTAACCGTAACGGGGTTGGTAACCACTCCATCAGCAACATCATATTGTAGGCCCTGCACTCTACCACTATCACCACTAGCAACGTAAAGCATACCTCCAGAGCCAAGTGCTAAACCTCTGGGTGATTGTAGATAAGTCAAATTTCCTGGTTTATCTGTTCCATTAAATCCCCAAGTGCCGTTACCAAACACCCACCTTCCCTCTAATGCAGGGACGAGTTCATTTCCAACCGTGATATCGCCGGCCGTATTATTTATAAACATAACTCTATGATGATAATAATTTGAAATAAAAAATCCTTGTAAAACACCGCCTGTTTCGTATAACGCCAATCCTCTTGGTCTATATACTTGCAAAGCAGTATGCAAGCCTTCAACTAAGCCTGTTCCATTATTAAGTAGTAACTTCATTTGGTTTGCAGGCACCGTGATAGCACCATTAAAATAAGTTTGGTCGGTAGCAGTTAAATTAACAGCGCCCAGTCTACTGGCATTCCACTCTACAAAAAACAAAGTATTTCCATCAGCACTCAATGCTAAGGCGGTAGGACTGTCTGTTCTTGATGAAGTCAGAGTAAAATCAGTGGTACCTTCAACACTTCCTCCAGCAACAACAACACCACTACCATTATTAACTCCCACTAAGACTCTACTGGTCCAGTTAACGTAGTCCACATCGCTGATATTAAACTCTTTAATATAATCACCATCAGTACAAGCAACATAGGCCAGATTATTGGTATTATCTATTTTGATATCATAGGGTGATCGCACGTAAGAATTTCTGGCGAGGATTCCCGTATCATTGGTTGAGGCGTTATTAGTGGTTCCTCGATTGGAAAGGCCCATAACTCTACGGCCGGTACCATCACTTAAGATCTGTACGATGCGATGATTGTTTTTATCAGCAATAAAAAGTGAACCATCAGAAGTACGATAATCCATGCCTCTTGGCTCCCATAATTTGAATTTATCATTTTTAAGGCCGTCACTGGTT
The DNA here is from genome assembly GCA_041547255.1 of Bacteriovoracaceae bacterium. GTDB lineage: Bacteria > Bdellovibrionota > Bacteriovoracia > Bacteriovoracales > Bacteriovoracaceae. The sequence goes on along the minus strand of JBFEUX010000097.1, from coordinate 6,890 downwards.
ATACCACTTGCACCATTACCAACAATTATTCGACCGTCATATGCAGGCACTAGTATTCCCATTTTAGTAATATCTGCCACGGTATTATTATAGTACCAAACAACATGATTGGTTGGATCACTCACAAAGAGGTTTCCTGGGTTATCGGGATCTTCCAAAATATATTCCATTCGTCCTTTTTTTATTACTTGATCTTGCCCAAAACCAACTTGTCCAACAATAGTACAAATTTGCCCGGCAGCAAGCTGGTTACACTCATTACTGAATCTATTAATATCCACTTGCCATGACTGCTCTGCACTTTCATATCCGTCAGAAACAACCACTTTAACTGTGTGGTTACCTAGCATTGTTTCAAGCGGAGTTAACAGGCCACTACTTCCGACAGCGGTATCAGTATTGGTTAACTGCGCATTGGCACCACTGTCTAATGTCCAGCTATAACTAAGTGTGTCTCCGTTTCCATCACTGGTTGTGATATCGAATGACTTGGTGGTGGTATAGTTTACCTTAAGATATGAATCTGTTGGTGTAGCGGTATCAATTACGGGAGCTGCATTTCTAATAATATTAAAAGTATGTGAATCTGAACTATCTGAATCGGTAACTTTAATGGTTAAGGTATGCGTTCCCGGAGTCATGGCCGCAGCTGAAAGGTCATAAATGGAATTGGTTGCTCCAGAGATAGTTACATTATCAAGCAGCCACTCATAAATAAGAGGTGCTTTACCACTTGCTGCAACACTAAAAACTTGCGAACCAGTGCTTAGAATAACAACAGGAGTAACTCCAGGTGAATAGGTATCAATTGAAGCTATGTTTGGATTGGCAACCGTTACCGCCATGGAATATTCATTATACTCACCATGTTCGTCAGTAGCTCTAATCACGACATTGTTATTTCCGGCCAAAGTACAATCCGGAGTAAAGACCGTCGTTGCTGAGTTAGTGCTTGAAGTACTCGTCAGATATGATGTTATTTCACTACCGTTAAGATAAAAATTATATGTTAAGCTGTCACCATCAACATCTGTTGCCAGTACATCCAGTTGAAATGAATCTGCCTCACAATTAATGCTTTGTGATGTATTAGCGTCCAAACTTATTGTTGGTGGAGTATTTTTACGCACATTAAAGATATGGCTATCACTTGATTTAGAATTAGTAGCAGTCACCTTCACTTCATGAGTACCACCAGCTATTCCCACTGCTGATAAATTATAAAATGGTGAAGTTGATCTTTGTAAAACTGATCCATCTAATTCAAAGGTATACTCCACATCGCCAGCACCACTATTTACCTGAACAGCAAAAGTTTTTTCAGCGTTACTGGTTAACACCACGGGGTCCTCTGTTGGAGAACTAGAAACGATCTCAACCACAGCATCATTATTAACTTCAAGAATGTCTTCTAAACCTTGAAAGCCTTCCCCAGTATTTCCTTCACAGCCCACGAATATAAATAATGCCGCTACAGGAAGCATAAAGTTTAATAAATATTTTAATCGAGACTGCAATAAACTCATGTGTTTATTATCGGCTATATTAGGCATTTCTTGAGAATTCGAGTTGTTAGATGGGTATCCGCTAAAGCTTTTCTAAAGAAATAGCTCAAATTATTGTCAATATTTGATAAAAAAACGGAAGTTTTCCTTAAATCAATAACTTAGTAATTATAGGAGATTCCTGCTGTTGTATTCACTTCCGTGGCCTCGCCTTCATTGGGTCCACCAAGTAAGCTATACTCTAAATCAGCAAAAAGAGCTACTTTTCTACTCCAGCCAACTTCTACCCCACCACCTAAAGCAAAGCCTGAATAGCTAGATCTAATTGATTGGTACTGTCGTTGAGCAAAACCTAGCTTGAAATAAGGATTTAATTTTTTTATGGAAAGCACTGAAACATCAGATACAGATGACAAGTTTACAGTATCTACCCCTTTAGGATAATAACTAAATCCAATGAGTGGACCGAAGCCTTTATCGCCACCATAAACTTTTTCCATAAGTATCGTGTAGCTTAGTATAAATTCAAATTGTTCTTCAAGTTTTGTGTGAAGCTGAATTTTATATGCTCCTAGATTTGAAACTGAGGTGTCAGTGTCCCCGACTTTGGCATTGATCATAAAGGCTCCCCCACCGATTGAAAATTTCGATGCCCATAAATCCCCTGAAATGCAAATTAAAATTAAAATAGTGAAACTTAATCTATGCAGCACTAATGCTCTCATCATCGGATTTCGCATCCCCTGCCTTTTGCCCTGTCGAACCAGCCATAACATAATTATCATGAATATATTTTGCAATTTTATCTCTTACTTCGTACTTACCTTCTGTTAAGCTTGGATTTTCATCATAGCTTCGCAAGAGATGACTGAATAAATAATTTTCTTTTTGATCCATTATAGAAACAATTCTATCTCTCTCGTGCCGTTCAATATTAAAAGATGCGAGGGCCCAATCCGCAATGGGAAACTTAGAAAAAATTTCTTTTCTTTCATTCTCAGGTAAATCGAAAAAAGTGAAAAATGGCGGTCTAACAGATGTTAGATCACTCCCCGCGCCCACAACCGAGTAAATATCTCTTTCTTCGTGGGGTTCTACCTTCTCTAAATATTTCAATAAGTCTTTTCGATTCTTAAATGTTTGCAGAGAATCAAAATTAAAATAAGGTTGTAGATGTATGGCCCTGGTAATCAATTCTTGCATCTCATCCAAGTCTGTTATTCTCTCTGTCACCTTGTCTTCCAACAAACTTCCCCATGACCCTGGATAACAATCTCTCGCAACAGGAATAGAGATATCTTTTGGCAAATAGTATAAAATAGCAAACGCCTGTTTTTTAGTTAAGGTCTTAACATAATCATCAAGATGATTATTTATTCTCCAAACATGGATTAATAAACTCTCAAACTTTTCATTTTGAACTACGTTCCTGTTCTGCAGCATCTTATCCAGAGCAATCATTACTGCTTTACTTGGAAAACCGACTTCGGAAAATCCCTTAAACCAAGTATCACCACGCCCCATCTGATAAATATATTTTTGTACTTCTTGTGGTAATTCATAAATCAAATAGCTAAAGCTGGCACTATCCTTTAATAAAAGGTCTTCCAGAATGACCATATCACTTAAAATAGGAAACGTTTCAGAATCCATCAGTTTGTCTATTTTTTTAGCAACTAATTCATTCATTTTCGAAGGATCTTGAACATTCAAGTCCCCCTTAATTTCTCCGAAGCCCCCTCCACTATTACCATTACCCGCGGACATGCTAGGCATAGGCATTGGCATACTTGGTGATGGTGACGAAGATTTCTCCTCTCCTTCACTCTTATCGCTATTTACCATTTTCGGTGGAGAAATTTTATTAGATACTGAATTTAATCCAACACCTAGGATTACCGCGATAATCAGCATCACCCCTAATAACAAGATTTCAGTTTGTTCTTGCCACTCAAAAGTCTTTTCTAAGATGGGAGTACTAATGGTCTCTATCGTCACAGAGTCACGGCCCGGAATAAGATTAACATCCTGTAAAAGTGCCGTTTTAAATTCTCTTCTATTTTCAATTTTAACTTTGCTTTCAATAAAGATAGTTACTTTTGCTTCTGCTATGCGATTAATCAAGCTATAAATACTGGCATTCGGATCATCCCATTCATCAGTAATCAGGTCACTTTCGAACTCCATAAATGGTAAATCTTCTCTTGCATCTAAAGAATCAGCCTTTCTACGTAAAGGCTTTACTTGTACCTGTACTGAGTACTTTGTTCCGCCAGCAAATTTCTCTAGAAATTGTGAGATATCGTATTTAATTTTTTCCTGAACCTCTATCACACGAGGATTTTCAGAAACTGTTTGACCTAAATTAGGTATCAACATTAAAAGCAAAAGATATTTTGATATGCTTCTCATGATTCAACCTCTCGATACAATACAAATGCCACTGTTCTGGACATTTTTCTAATTTCATCTATATTATTGGCCTTAATACCAAGTAACTTTAGTGCTCTTTTCGTGGCAATTCCTTTACCGCCTATTTCCAGCTGATTAATAGGTAAACCGGTTTTCTGCAAATATTGCATCACAGAAATCGATCTTAATGCACTTAATTCCACGTTATTTTTGAACCTATAATGACCTAACTTTACCGGTTTATCATCGGTAAAGGCTTGCACTTTCAATCTAAATTTACCTGCAAACGGTAGGTATTTTTTTGCAAATACCTTTAAAAATTTTTCACCTTCACCATTTACTTGAGTTTTTCCGGAGTCAAAAAAATTGGCCCCTTTAAAAAAGACAATAATTTTTCCTTTACGGGCTTCAGTTGCAATTGTTGTTACTTCATTCAGGTCTTCCAGCTGAACGGTTTCATTTTCAACAACACCGTTTTTATCAGAGCTGCCGATGTCCCCAAGTGCCATTGACATGTTTTTAATGACGTTATCAATAAGAAGATCTTCTCGTTCTTTTTTGAAATCAAATGAAAAAAACATAACAAAAAAGCTCAATAGCAGAGTAATCATATCACCATAACTGATGGCCCATGATCCTTCTGTATCTATCTCTTCTGCTGTAAATTTCTTTATTCTAATTGCTCTTGCCATTAAGAAGCCTCCAATCCTTCATAATGCGCACTTACTTTTTTATGCTGAGTCGGAACATAGTTATTCATCACCTCAACAGCTTCTACTAAATTTGTTCTATCACTAATCATAAGAACGGCATTCAAAGCAATTTCGGCCAAGTTTTGATCTTCCTTCAAATTATTTGCAACTCTATCACCAATGGGGTTGATAAATATATTGGCAACGACCAGACCATAGAAGGTGGCCAAAAGAGCGACGGCCATTCTAAGTCCAGTTTCCTTTGGATCAACTCCTTCACTTAACCCTTTCATCAAGTGAATCAGCCCCAGTACCGTACCGGCTAGCCCAAATGCTGGGGGGTATTTGGCCAAACCACGTATCCATTGTGCAATGGACATATTATCTTCCAAATAGCGGTCAATTCTATCTGATAAAATATCTTGAATTTTTTCAGTCGAGAATCCAAGTCTTATGAGCTCAAGGCCATCAACGATTATTTTTCGATCAATTCTATTAGCTTTTACACTGGGAGTACTTCCCTCCAGCATACTCATCGCGTTGGCAATGCAGTCATCTCTAAGTCCATGATTATTCCCCATTCCTCTTATAATGATTCCCAGGATGTATTTCACTCTCAATGACGGTAATGTCATCACGCTCACTGCAACTGTCCCACAGACAACCATGGCGAAAGCAATAATATCCCAAAAATCATAGATCTTTTGATCTAAGTGATTAAGCGATACATAAAAACCAGCCGTTATTGCAATAAAACCTAATATAATCTTCATTGACCATTCCCTTGAGACTTTTCTCTTCGCAGTTTAATTAACAGGTAATTTCTTCTTGAATTTCCGGGGTTAATTTCATTAGCTTTTTCATAATACTGTAAGGCCCTTCCCGTATCGTTTGATAAATAATAGACATTTGCTAATAAATCATAGGGAACACTTACGTTAGGATATTCATTAATTAAGCTACGTAATATTTCTTTTGCTCTCACATAATTCTTTGAAAAACTGAATTTTTGAGCTTCTGCCAGTTTACTCGAAAATTTTTCAAGAGTTTGATTCGATATAATTTCATTCGCATTACTACTAGTTTTATGCATCTGTGTCGATATTTTTAAATTACTACCAACAGAGGGTTTTGGCAGGTAAACAACTTCATCGCGATACCCTTCTTTCGAAAAGATTATTTTCGCAACACCATCTTGGAAAAAGATATTTCGAGGATTCGCTGCAATTGGAGTTTTGCCAAGTTTTCTAATTTGTCCATTACTCTCAACTACACTTATATTAACGGCCGCAGGCTCGCTCTGAAACACAAGCTTTCCAGTCCCACATCCATACAAAATAATAAATATAAATAGTAAAGTTAGTTTATTCACACACCTACCCTTATAAATATTCTAGATGTATTTGTTTTTTATTTATATAAGGAAAAATATGCTTAAAACTATGCTTTTTTCTATAGTTATAACTAATATGACGTACTTCTTCACAACCGACTAATCTAATATACTAAGCAAAGTTTACGGATTTTTAAGACTCACAAACACAGAGGATTGAGATAAACGGGACCTTCCAGTGCTGTGGCTTGTTCCTGGGTTGAAACTTGAAAAAGAATGCCGTTGGTGACAAATTGAGGGGTTGGTAGACGCAAGCTAATGTTCTCACTCTCCCCATGGCATAACAGCATAAGTTCCCCGGAACTTACAATTTTTTGCTGATAAAGATATTTTAAAATTATTTTGATGACTTGGGCCTTATCATATTCAGGATCGAGATAAAGAGAGGTCAGATAAACCCATGGCAATTTTTGGGCATAATCAAAGCTAAACAGAAACTTTGCTAGTTTCAACCACAAGTTAGCTTTTTTACTTTTTGGCTCCACCAATAAGCTGCGATATTTTGGTCTTACCAAAGAAAATGAGCCAATGGTTTTATCTCCCAGCTTAAGCCTAAAGTGAGAGTCAGAGTCGCTAATAAGATGACAGAAACTGCAGGAACTCTGTACTGAGGACTCATAGTCCTTATCTCTTCCCGCCACTACTTTAATATCTCGATATCTAGTTTTTAGTAGAGACAAGCTTGGAAGCACCAAAATAGTACGTGAGACATACTCATAAACTGGGTGATATAAAAGCTCTCTTTTTTTGCTGGAAAATACTTTTAATGCGGCTTGGTTCTCTTTTAAAACAGCAGTGAAACAATCCCCATTCAGGCTGCTTAGTAGGTTTTGATAGGCTTTTCTAAAAGTGGCCTTTACTCTTAGTGGCGCTTCCTTGGATATTCTT
>JBFEUX010000107.1:0-9413 GCA_041547255.1 Bacteriovoracaceae bacterium | reverse complement strand
GCGCGCTGGGTTCGGTGTTCGGTGGCGTTCGCATCAATCCGAACGTGGATTTCTTTGCCGGCGGCACCTACAGCACGCAGGAGAGCTACAAGGACGGGACCGGCTTCGAGGTTGCGAATACCGGCAACCGGCTTACCGCCGAGGAGCCCGCATCCTCCTACCCGTTCCGCACGGCGTCCGAAATGCTGGAAATGGCCCGTAAAAGCGGCAAATCGATTGCGCGGATGAAGCTGGAAAACGAGCTGAGTTTGTCGGTAGTGATAGAGCATGGTTTTACAGTAATTACCCCAATGAAACTTATGATCTTTCGACACAAGAAGCCTTAGACAAAATTCCAGACTGTAACTAAATAGCAATTTGCGCCGAAAGGGTATAGGCTTCTTGCTCCATGAAAACAGTTTGTAATTTCGGGATGTTGGCATTGAGATAAACATCAATAAAAATATTAAATTTTTATTTTTATGACCGATATGGACTACATGAAGATTTTATCTCTAATACTAATTTTCTTGTATGCAAGCACTTCATTTGCTGATGAAAGTATCGATTTTTTAAGAAATAAAATAAGTGCGAATCCAGACAAATTTTTTTATGATGGTGTGCAATTTAGCAAGGTTGCTGATCTCCCTGATGGGTCTAAAAGTTTTAGTCTTGAAAAAAAAGGGATTAATTTGGCAGGTGGCTTTCTTGTGAATGTTTTTGGACAGTTTGTGCATTTGTATTCCTTGTATGATCCTGAGTACAAATTTAATAATTTTACATTAACTTTCAAGTTTCATAGCCCAAATGGTGCATCTCATTCATTCAATTGTCATGCTATTGACAACTATAATTGCGGAACAATTGAGATGGTTAATTGTTCTAAGTCTAGGTATGGATACAGTATACTTTTGCCTGAGAGGCATACATTTACCTATAACGAAGAGAAGCATGAAAAATGCACAAGAAATGATGTTTCAATAAATCAAAGTCAAGAAGTGAAAAGCATCGAAAATTCAAATGACACAAGCAAAACTAAGCAAGCTTCCGCAGTTACCGAAGAATAATTCGATATGATAAAATTAACAATAAGAATCTCCTTGATCATCTTGGTCTTATCCTGTGGGATTTTTTATGGGAAATACTACTCTAAGGAGATCTCCACCTCACCAAAAGTAAGCCTAGCATCAATTTTTTTTGATAGAGTAGATTTTGTTTCAAGGTATTTTGGAGAAGGTGATTGGAAAGCAACACTGGCAATGAATATAAAATACAAGCCAATCAAAGCCTTAAGAAACGAAATTGAAAAGAAGATTATGGGACAGGAATTACTTTTCTTTAAAGGGTGGAACTCAAATGGAGAAGCTCATGTGACGACCATCACTCCTGTTGAATATCAAAACTGCATGTGGAGTAAAGAGAGAAAAATCAAAGTACTTCATATGCGAGATATTGAAGATATTGCCACTAGCATGCATATCCAGGATTCTGACATGACCGTTGTTGGAGTAGGAAGTGGAGTAAAAGACAATTTCGAGGGTAGAGAAGGGATTAAGGATGAAACGTTCTTCGTCATCATTGAGTCCGACAACTTAATAGATATTCGTAAAAATATTTATGAGAAGTATTTGAAAAATGGAGGGGATCCAGGTTGTTGGAACCCAACACATTTTTTTCCACATGTTACAATTGGTTTCACTCATCAGGATATTCACGAGCCAGATGTGTACAAAGATGAAAAGAATTCTTTAGATGATCGTATGCATCTTGTGATTAGAAGATAATTAATACAGGGTCATAGACTCAACTAAATAGAGAAGGTCTATTCTTTCATTCTTTTTCTATAATATCCCTTTAGAGCACCGATCTGATTTTCACTCAATCCATCAAGATAGGTTTTTAATATAAAAAACCTATAAAGAATTTCGGCTGAGATGCGGCGGGCTTTTGGTGTGTTGATGTATAGGAGCAAAAGAGTTAACCCAAACTCTGTTATATCTACTTTACGAGTTTTTCGCTTTTTTCCCGTGGCACCTCCTAAGTAGCTGTTTTCTATGAAGTTTTTATTAAGCCCAAATTTGGGCTCAACAGAAAGTTCTGTTGTACATTTATCAATTGCTCTTAGGATGTGCTTGTGTTGCATGTCGAAATGATCCGCTATCTTTAATGAATCTGTTACTGCACCAAACGGTGTATCTCTAACCCACACATCTCCCATAACATGCTCATTCACAAGGTCTTTAAGTCTAGGTGGTCTTGTTTCAAATAGTTTTTCAATTCTAAAGTTACTCATTGGTTCTCCTTTTTGTTTTTGATGAATGCAAAGATATACACAAATGAGGAGGCTATAATATTCTGAAATTTAAAGAGAAATAATAGAGGTGATGTATTGATTGTGTAGAGTCTTGTGTTTTGGAAATAAAAAAGCCCCGCATAAGGCGAGGCTTTTATAATTTGGTGGAACATGCTGGACTTGAACCAGCGACCACCCGGTTATGAGCCGGGGGCTCTAACCAACTGAGCTAATGTTACATTGATTAGGCTTAGTATCATACAAAATTGCAACGGATTTGAAAATCATTAAAAATACCAATTTTTAACTCTTTATGATAGAAATGAGCGTGGTCGATTGGCCATTTTAGGAGTTAACTATGCATTTTTTTAAATACTCAGGCTCGGGGAATGATTTCATTATGCTAGATAATCGCAAGGGGGACTTGCGCGTTGGGCCAACAGAGGTTGTCTCATGGTGTAAGCGGCGAGAGGGAATTGGTGCTGATGGAGTCGTGTTGATCCACCCCTCTGATAAATATGATTTTCGTTTTCAAATATTTAATGCGGATGGTTCTGAAGCTGAAATGTGTGGAAATGGCACCCGCTGTGCCGTTCATTTTGCCTTTTATGAGTTGAAGTTAAAGCAAGATAAGCAATTTGTTTTCGAGACCATGAATGGGGTTTACGAAGGCGAGGTCGTGGATGGCGATGAGATTCGTATCAAGATGACTGAGTTGTATGAGGTAGACACTATTGATGTCAGCGATCTGGCCGGCAAGAATGCTCTTTTTTTAAATACTGGCGTGCCCCATACGGTTTTACAGGTAAGTTCTGTTGATGATGTAAAGGTGAAGGCGGTGGGAAGTGCGATTCGTTATGATGCTCGTTTTCCGAGTGGTACCAATGTCGATTTTTTTGAGATTGTAGATAAGGGCGAGCAGTCAATTCGCTTACGAGTCTATGAACGGGGAGTAGAGGATGAAACTCTTTGCTGCGGAACCGGAATTATGGCCACAGCCGTTAGTTGTGCTAAGTTTTTTGGCTGGGAAGGCGAAGTGCAAGTCGAGGTTAAAGGTGGAAAACTTAAGGCCATTGTGGATAAAGAATTTAAAAAGCTTTATTTTCAGGGAAAAGTTCAAAAAATATATTCAGGAAATTTATAGTCGGTATGAGTGAGCGTATTGATAAGTTCATGGTGGAAAAGGAGATGGTGAAAACCCGCTCCCAAGCACGTATGCTAATTAAGCAAGGTGATGTGCTATGTAATGGTAAGCAAGTTAGTAAGCCAGGATATATGGTTACCGAAGCTGATCAAATCGAAATTAAACAGCGTCTTTTATATGTTAGTCGTGGTGCCTTCAAATTGGTTAAGGCCATTGAAGAGTTTGATTTAGATTTTTCAGGTAAGGTTGTTGCTGATTGTGGAGCGAGTACGGGAGGCTTTACTCAGGTCGCTTTGCAAAATGGAGCGAGCAAAGTTTATGCCATTGATGTAGGCCATGATCAATTAGATACACTGCTTGAAAATGACTCACGGGTGGTAAATTTAGAAGGTATAAATTTAAAGCACCCTTATGAACTGCCGGAAAAAGTAGATATCTGTGTGTGTGATATTTCCTTTATTTCTTTAACCAAAGTTTATCCCACCATTCATAGTCTACTAAAGCCGGGTGGTTTTTCGGTTGTATTAATTAAGCCGCAATTTGAAGCGGGCAGTGAGCGTTTGGGTAAAGGTGCTATTGTAAGATCAGAGTTTCTCAGCGAGATCCTGGATGAGGTCAAAGCTTGGTTTAAAGACAATGGATTTTTCATTGAAAAATTATGTGAGTCGCCCATTACCGGTAAAACGGGCAATGTGGAATATCTGGCTCTGATTAAATCTTAGATATCGAATTCGTAGCGCATTCTAAATGTTTGAGTGGTATTGTGTTCACTAATATCATAAACCTTGGCCCTTAGTTCATCTACTTCGTATTGAACCAAGTAATCAGCAAAAAAACTTGCACCTAAATTATAAGAAAAAGTTTGTGAAAAACGAATTTGATTGTCATTGAACTGGTACTCCTCAGATGAAATGCTTGCTAAAGGCATGTATAGCAGGTCAGTTTTACTATGTATTCTGTCAGTTAAATCCGCATAGATTTTGGCGCGTATGCGATGTCTAATTCCCTGTCTTTGAATATAGCTTTGGTCCAGATTATTAGGATCACTAAACTCCATTGAGTCAAAAGAAGGAGCATACGAGATTTCGAAAAAATTATCTTTTGGGTCTTGTTCCCATACATGTAATTTTAAACCGAGCAGGGCAACTTGCGTATAGCGGTAGGGGTAATAGATATTGCCAATTTTTTCGCGATCATAACTTAAATAAGAAGTAATGCTGAAATGATCAGTGATATGATTGAACTGAAATGAAAAATCATGATGGGATGACTTGGACTCATAGCCTTCTTTGGTTACAGGATTAAGAATTCTTCTTTGTGTTTCAATAGAGTTAATATTAAATTGGTACCTTTGGGCAATATTATAAAGATTAGCTCCATAATGAACTTCTTTTTGATTGTAACGGGTCTGGTAGGAAAGCGGCGAGGCAAAGATATTTAAATAAAATTTAGAAAGATCCTCTTTAAGTTCCTTATCAGAAAAAGTGGTTTCAACAAATTTATCAAAGTCTGATTTAGAAACTTCTTTAAAAGCAGGTGTACTCTTGGCATCTTCCGGAAGATCATAATGCGCAATTCTTTGTTGCTGCAATTCAACTTCCTTGCTTACATCCTCGTCTCCAAAATCTTTAAAGTATCTGGTGAAATCGACCTTAGAGTATTTAATTAAGTCCGCGGGGATTTCACTTTGGTTGATGGCATTTAAAGTATAAAGGCTATCCATGGAAACTAATTGCGGGCGCACCACTCGGTAAATCTTCCAGTGACTAGTGAGAAGTGTGGTTTTAATACAAATCCCTCTGGCGATGAAGCCTTCCTGATTGGTAAGTTTGATATGATCTTTTTTAAATATGCCATCTTCCAAGCCTCGATTGAGGACTAGGATATTCTTGTTATACATTTTTAGAATCTGGGTAGAAAACTGATCTGAGGATTCTAAAGCAAAAGTCTTAAAGGAAAAAATCCCTAAAACAAGAATTGTGAATATATTCAAAATAAAAGACATACTAATATTTTAGTCCACTATTAAATATATCCTAGTGGGTAAAATCTAGTAGGTCATGCTTGAGCAAAAAACTTTATTGGGCTTATTGGAGGCTATTCGTAGCTTAATACTGAGTGAATATAGTCAAGCTCATCTGCCAAATTGTTTAAAAACTTTAAGTTGATTAGCATACCCACTGCTTTTACGGTGTAATTATTCTTTTCGCAAAGCTTGATGGTTGCTTTAAGAGTTCCCCCTGTCGCAAGTACGTCATCAACAATCACAACATTAAGCTTTTCATCATTTACTGCCATTTCTAGTGTGTCAGTACCATATTCTAATTCATAGTCTTCGCCGATAACTGGCGGTGGTAGTTTGCCTTTCTTACGAATAGGTAAAAAGCCCTTATCATACTTCATGGCCAGGGCGGCACCCAGGATAAAACCTCTAGACTCTATTCCCAGGACCACATCGATTTCATCCCAGTTCATTTGCTTTCCCATATCATCTACAATGTCGTGGAGCTTATGCTTAAGTAGCGGAGAGATATCCTTGAAAATAACTCCTTCTTTAGGAAAGTTAGGTACATTAATGATATGTTGCTCGTATTCAGGCTTGTTCATGCTAGGTCCTTTCTAATTTAAATAAATTAAGAGATGTGTATAAAACTATTTTACAGAAATTTCAATGCTTGGATTCTTGAGCTGTATTATTTCACGAGGGCTACTGAGTTTGGCCGCCACTCCACGTACCTGCTCACTAAAATTACTTTGCCAGGTTTTGTCTTTTTTAAACTGGTATCTTTGTTTTTTCAGCTCTTGTGGCCCAAGTTGACCTGCAGACTGGTGTCTTTTTAGTATTTCATTAAACTCACCAGCTGTGTGCAGATTGCCCTCTGATGCGGCAGAACTGAAAGATGCGGATAAAAATATAAAGCATAAAGTTAGTACTTTCATAATATTAGATAGCTTATCGGAGATATTAGAAAACATTTAACAGAAACTTAAGCCAGTTTAAGAAGTAAATAAAATCGTTTGAAATGTATTCACTGAATAAATATTTTGCATGGAATTTAAAATAATCTACATGAAAACAGGATCTTAGCTAAGCATAAATGGCATATTCCTTGCTCCTAATAAGCTCAATTATATTTTTTACTCTGGGAATGGGTCTATGAAAAAACAAATTATAAGTGTTTTTATTTTAATGTTTTCAGCAAATGTTTTTAGTTATGAATTAGTTGTTAAAGAAGAAAGTGGCTTAGAGCTTGAAAATAGTAAATCTATTATTAAATTTGCAGCACAGTCTGGCTTTGTAGCAAAAGCTTTCAAAGTTTTAGATAAAATAAAAGAGGAAGGTTATATTAGTAAATACGAGAAAAAGCATAATGATTCATTGAAGATCAAGTTAGAAAAATACAAATATAATCTTATCCAAGGTGGCGTAAGGATGACAATTGAGGCTGTCGGAGGAAAATATTCTGTAAATATCACTGGCCAGAATACAATATCCGACTACGTTAGTGCCGTGAAATCTGGTATCGATAGCTTATCAGCTAAAGATACGACTAGAATTGTACAGGCATTCTTAGATGGAAGTGAAAATTTTGGTAATGCTCAAACTGATATAAATAAAAACTAGCATCAGATATAGATAGCTCTGAATAAGTCAGAAATTCGACTTATCAACCTTCCTTATACTGGAAGGCTTTTTTTTGTCTAAAACTTAAGCCCGTTTAAGAAGTAGTCAGGACAAACATTATTTACACATGCTATGGCTGTAACCACTTGAAAATAGGGATAATTTTTCGGCATTCTTGTTGCATTAGATTATGTGAGGTTTGAGAAAAGGAAACTATGAAGAGACTTTATGTAATTGTAACAACTTTATTAATTGGTGCTGCAGCTTCTACTGCGCAGGCAAAATCCATGGTGCGGGTTAAGGCCATTGGCGCTTCTCCTAGAGGTCAGTATGTCGCCTTTGAAGAGTTTGGTTATCAAAATGGTAGAAAGCGTCCTTTCTCTAAAATACGCATTATGAATGTATGGAAGAATAAATATGTGGCCAAGCCAATTCATGTTATTGGGCGAGGTAATCGCGAAGAGTTGCTTGATATTCGCCAGAAAGCTAAAATTCGTGCGCTAAAAAATTTAAAAAGATTCAATATAGCAATTTAGTTCTCCCCCCCTGACTGATTGCTAATATTCCCCCCCTGAGAAAGCCAGATAAATGTCTGGCTTTTTTTTGTATAAATTCTTTTGAGCTACCTGTTATTGACAAGAAAGTTCCATAGTTTCTTGGTGGTTGGCCCCATTATTTTTGATTTTGAGCGCAATAAGTAAATAGGGGTGATAACGGGGTTTATCCCTTTTATATTAGAGATTCGTTGAAGAGCGCCTTGTTGTAGTGAGTCCTCAATCATATGCAAAGGTAAGCGCCCCCAACCGAGGCCAGATCTAATCATCTGCATTTTCATGGAAAAGTCTGTGGTAAACCACAATTGATTGCTAAGAGCACCGCGAATGGTTTTATCTCGGACTGAGCTTCTTACGATAATTTGAGGAAGTTCTTGCAGATACTCTCTGTTAAAGTTTTCTTTGGTTATATGTTGATTAGCAATAACGGGAATCATTTCAACGTCTAATATTTTTTCTTTTTCAATATTTTCATTGTCTGAAATATTTGGACCTAAAGCAAAATCAACTTTGTGATTTATAAGTTGGTCAATAACTCCTTCTAATACATCCGTACTTAGATTAAGTGTCGTTGTTTTATGGGGAAGAAAAAACTGGGAAAGGACATCACTGAGTTGGCCGATAGGAAAAATAGCATCAGTACAAATATTAATTTCAGTTTCAATGCCGGCACCTAGCTCCATCGCTAGATGTTCCAATGCTTGAAAGCTTTTTAGACTGGCCTGGGCTTTTTGATAAAAGGCATGACCTTTATCGGTGAGAACTGGACGGTAGCCTTCGCGGTTGAAAATCTCAAAACCGAATTCTTCTTCTAGTTTTTTTATTGCCATACTAAGGGAAGGTTGGGATTTAAATAAAGCTTCAGAAGCCGCCTTAAAACTGCCGTACTTTACTATGCTATCGAGTGTAAGTATTTGATCATAGGTCATAATAGTTATAATTATAATATTTATTTATATAGATTATCAATAAATAATAATTTTAATTTATTGATAATTACTGATAATAAGTCTAAGAAAAAAGAATATCAAAACCTGAATAATAGATTAATAAGGAGATAATTATGAAAACAAAGATTATAAGTTTTTTAGCTTTGGGATTGTTGGCCATTTCAAGCGCATTTGCCGCTGATGTTGATTTAGCAAAGAGTAGCTTGGTATGGCACGGTTCGAAGGTTACTGGAAAACACTATGGAAAGATTCGCATGAAGTCTGCCAAGGTTGAGATGGATAAAGGTCAGCTCAAAGGTGGCGAGTTTGTAGTGGATATGAACTCTATTACTGTTGACGATTTATCTGGAGAGTGGGTAACAAAATTTTTAACTCATATGAAAAGTAAAGATTTTTTTACTGTTGAAAAGTACCCAACATCCAAGCTTAAAATTAAATCAGTTAAGGGTAATAAAGTGACTGCTGATTTGACGATTAAAGATAAAACAAATGAAAGTAGTTCAGTTCCTCTGTTTCGTCCACATAACATTCATTTCATGAGTGCAGACTGGGATGGAAAGCATAAAAAAGATGTTAAATTTTCTCTTTCTCCAGAGTCATTAAGTCATTTGTTGCCTAATAAGATTTACGTACTGCTAAAGCGTTTTTCAAGTAAAGATGAGAAGAAGAGACTAGTATCTGGTGTGTATATACCAGCTAAAAAATATTTATATATTGGCTTTGGAAACAAATTGAATTATATTAGTAGAAAAGATGAGGAAATGGAAGAGGTAGAGGCTCGGGGGCTCTCAGCAATATTAAATTCTAGTTTCATGGATAATTATTTTCGTTGTTTCTCAGGAAATACACAGGTAAATGCAACAGAAAT
>JBFEUX010000419.1:0-1073 GCA_041547255.1 Bacteriovoracaceae bacterium | reverse complement strand
TTCTATATTATAGATCCGGATGGCCATCTTGTTAGATCCTTTAACGATATTGAATCTGAAAATGAATTTATTAATACACTTAAAAAATTAGTTAACTAGGAGTTTATCTTGAAACTATCTATCCTTTTATTTCTCATGAGTTTTAATCTTTTTGCAGGCCCTATTACCATCAAAGATCAATGGATAAAGTCTGTTCCCCCTATGGCAAAAATGAGTGCTGCTTATATGACCATTACAAATAACTCTAAAAAAGATATTTCCTTATTAGAAGCAAGTTCAAATATCGCTAAAGCTGTCGAACTACATACGCACTTTAAAGTTGATGGAATTATGAAGATGAGAAAAGTAGAGAGCATAAAAATTCCGGCTCAGTCATCAACTCAACTAAAGCCGAAAAGTTATCATATTATGTTCATTGGATTAAAAGAAAAGCTTCCAGAGGGTAAAGAGGTAAAACTAAAGTTGAAGTTCTCTAATGGAGAAAAGCTAGAGCTTAATGCTATTGCCAAAAAATTGAAATAAGATGATTTAATTGTCTATAGCAAGTTGATCGATCAAAGCCTTAAGCTTATTTGCAGACTCTTTCAGCTGTGCACTTTCTAAAGTACTTAAATCCAGAGTGATTTTCTGCTCAACGCCTGCTACACCTACCACACAAGGCATGCCGAGACAGACATTTTCAAGACCATACTCTCCTTCCAGTAGCACACTCAATGGAAGCACTGATTTCTGATCTTTCTCTAGTGTAGTGACAATATGGGCAATCACTAAACCGATGGCCCAGCTAGTATAACCTTTTCTATCAATAATCTGATAAGCGGCATTAGTTACATTTTTAGTGAGTTCTTCAATCTCCTGCTGAGAAATTTTCTTATCTAACACTTCATTGTTTAAGATATGTTTTCCAGCAATCGTTGCTTGTGACCAAAGTAAAACTTCACTATCCCCATGCTCTCCCACCACAAAGGCGTGTACCGATTTTGGATCTATATTATAATAGCCTCCAAGAAGTGAGCGAAAACGAGAAGTATCTAGCATGGTTCCTGTGCCAATAATTTTTTGCCAAGGACGCT
>JBFEUX010000289.1:0-3205 GCA_041547255.1 Bacteriovoracaceae bacterium | reverse complement strand
GGCTTTGCTAATTATATCCTTATTGGCATCATCAAAAATAATAACTGAAATATCGTCGATTAAACTAAAAAAGCCAATGGCCTCATCACTATTATTGGCAATAATCACACCAACACTTGTATTGCTCGTGATAGACTCTTCAATTTGTTTTTGCAAATCTTCACTTTGATTGAGTAAAACTAAATTCATGCAAAAATTTTAACATAAAACTTTAAATTTCAGCATGAAATGTGTTTAAAATTTTGTTTTATATATTTGAGTATTTGAGACTGCTATAAATATAAAGGCCCTCACTTGAGGGCCCGTATTCGAGGTTGTATTTATTTTTATGCTTGCGAAATTAATTATTAAAATTCAATTAACATCGAAGCAAATAGACTAACTACATTAGCTTCATTGAGCTCAGCTGATAAATCCTCTAAGCGCAATTGGTCAGGTGCGTAATACGTATAGTTTCGTCTATCACTTGAGATATTTCCACCAAATGCTCTGGTGTAATTTAGTTCAACCACAGCACCAATCGAGTCCGTAAATTTTACTTCTGAACCCAACATTAACTCGGCATTAATACTACTTGTATTCACCTCTTCATTACCAAAGCTATATCCGTAGTTAACATTAGCATGATAAGGATTGGCTGAGTTATTATTTGCATATTCTAAACTAGTTCTATTATAACCAAGACCCGCTCCAACATAGGGACGGAATCTGTTATTTTTAAGAAAGAAGAATTTAGAATAAATATCAAAATTCATATTGCTATATTCAATATCTCTTCCACCATAATAAGTATTGTAATAACCTAAATATCCTGGATTCATATAACTACCTAGTCCACCTACTCCAGCGTAATCCTGAGTTGTAAGGTTAGTGTACTTAAATCCAATCCCAACACTAAATCTATTAGTGGCATTTGTTTCTAATTTAATCCCACCAACAAGTCCGGCTTCTAGCTGCTCATTTTTTGAGAAGAATGTTGTTAAACCTGAGTAAGGTAGAACTTTAATCGATTCTCCAAAGTTATCTCCAGTTGATGGTGCTTGCACTGTCGCTTCCACCACTTGTGGTGCTGCTTGCTTCATTGCTACTTTATCTTGTTTCACAAATTCTTCACAACCAGGCTTTTGGCCTTCGGCCATCAGACAATCGATTTTCTTATTGAATTTATCGATAGTGTTTTGAGACTCTTTTCTTTCCTCAATCATATCTTCAGTTACATCAGCTAGCTTTTCTGTTGACTCAGAAAGTTCGCCATATTTCTTTTTCTTTTCTTTGTTAATCACAATTGCATTCTTTTGCTTTTGTAATTCATTTTTTACTGTTTCTAATTCAGCATCAGTAGGTGCAACTTGTTCTTGCACATACCCATTAATATTAATGGGGTCGCTGTTTAGATACTTCTCTTCATTTGCCATTGCGCCAGTGAAGCTTGCAACACTGAAGGATACAGCAAGAAAAGCATTAAACCGTTTTCTGTTTTTAGCTTTCATAATTTGTTTCTCCTCGAATAAAATTAATCAGGCTTATTTTAGCTTGAAACCTTGCTGCGCTACAGCATTTTACCCATAGTGTGTAATCATTACATGGTTTTTAACAAGATTTTAAAAGACAAAATAAATTCCAGACGAGTTGAGATTCTAAAATTCAATAACTTAGCTATCTGCGCACATAAAAGCGCTTATATTGCCAGCCATCACCACTTTTAGTGTTAAAGACACGATCATAAATACCTAAGTATCTATTTTGGAAACTATCAGGATTAGTAAGTAAATATTCATTAAGTTTGATAAAGACACTATTCAAGATGAGCATAACCACCATGATAAGAAGCAGATACTCTACCATTGTCTGGCCTTGCTGCCCTATCTTTTTCAGTGCTCTGTGTAATCTCATATCTACAATTATGCGGGCTTACGTCATAATATCAAGTAGGTAAGAATACAACCCTAGTGATTTCGAACGCTTAGGTCCACATTGTTCAATACCATTCACGGGAACACTGTCTACTTTATGCACTAATGGAGCAAAACTATGGCCATTTGTAGGCAATAAGATAGATTTTAGCTTAGGTGGATATTCAAACCAGACATCGCTTCCTTTAGATAATTTGGCCCGAGAAATC
Source organism: Bacteriovoracaceae bacterium (assembly GCA_041547255.1). GTDB lineage: Bacteria > Bdellovibrionota > Bacteriovoracia > Bacteriovoracales > Bacteriovoracaceae. The sequence goes on along the minus strand of JBFEUX010000289.1, from coordinate 1,083 downwards.
CAATCTGCTTTAACCAGACCTGGGGTAATATTTTGAAGGGAGTTATAGATATCCTCCAGGGCATGATGATAATAGAAGCTGGCCTTAGTTCCCAGGTAATCAGCAAAAGAATAAATGGCCTTCAATTGCCCTTCATCATTAATATAGATTTCCCAATAAGGAAAATCACTTCCCATTCTTTTTTCACCTGAAAAACAGATACGCTTATTTTTAAACAACTCTACAAATTCATGCTCGATATAGCATTCTAAATCGATACTTAAAAATTGTGTGCCTAAGTTTTCACTTTCAAATGGTAGCACTTCTGAAGTTTTGCCAAAATAGCTACTGGAATCCACTTGCACCATGCCGTCAATGGAATTAAGCAAAAGATATTTCAGCTGGCCATCGGCGATCCCCCAGTCATTTACAGTCGTCTGGATGATATCACCACCCATCTTACGGAACTCGAACATTAAGTCTTCAATTAAAAGTTTAGTATCCACTTCATAGCGTGGAGAGATCATGGAAAGTAATAAATATTTACTTTCTAACTCATTTTTCCCTGAGGAAAAAACAGTTTGAAACATAACCTGTAAAACATAGTGTAATTGCTTTGTGAGTAGCTCGTCCCTGTTAAGATAAGATAAGAAGCTATCCTTTATATCCTTAAAAGCAAACTCAGTATCTTCCTCCCATAACTGATCCAGATCAAATGCAAGTTTTTTATCAGTAATATTTAAACAAAGCTTTTCTAGTGAATCGAAAAAGGACTGATCAAACTCTTCCTGCTCAATATCAATAAGCTTATTTTGATAAAGATCCGAAAAACAGTCCGGAATCTTACGGGCAATCTCTTTTATATTAATGTATGGAGAATTTGAAAACTCAATTAATTTTTCATTTATATAGAGGATGGTATTTTGATCAATTAAATAATTGTCGATATTAACCAAGCTATCTATATGATAACGTTCACCAAGCGCTATTAATAAGCTACGTTCTAAATGGCCAATATTATTAAGCCATTTATTTTCTAAAACTAATTTGGGATCATTGATAATCAGAGTTGTTTTCTTCTTTTTTAAAGAAAGAATTCCATAG
>JBFEUX010000412.1:0-1120 GCA_041547255.1 Bacteriovoracaceae bacterium | reverse complement strand
GTACGGCATACCACGATCCAATTAGCATCGCGGTTATCTCTTAATTCAGGGAGGGGTTTCGCATAATCTAAGTCAGCCGCCGATTCGACTACACCTCGGGGTACATTAATGGCGCCTGCAATATGGCCAGCGGCGTACTCAAAAGGCTCACGTACATCCAAAACCTTGTAGTTCTCATCTTGGATCAGCTTTTCGGCTTCTTCTAGTTCAACTTCTTTAATTTGTGATTTCGCTTCTTGAACAAATTGCTCGTAGGTTTTCATACTTGCTCCTTAATATGAGAGGATTTTAGCTAGTCAGTAATTATTTGCAAATAAGAAATGGTTTTATGGAGAGTATTATTTATCTTGATTTTAGGCGCACGATAAGAAACATTATCGTGCAATGCGTTATGCTTTCGGCTTATATTTCAGCTATTTATAAACTTACCTAAGATCAATTTCTTGTTGTGATTCTTCAACTAGATTGCCTTGATTGTCGACTTGATATGTGATGAGTTTGTATAACATTCCATGCACCACATCCATGCTAGTCTCTGTGGGGAAAAGATTGTTTTTGCTGAGGTCTTCAATCGCCTCTAATTTTCCATCGGCCATCACTTTAAATATGCTGTAAAAAGCACCAATATTTCCTTCAATTAAATCTACATCAATTGGCTCAATGGTTAGATTGTGGACATTGCTGTTAGCATCTTGAATTTTGGAATCAATATTATTGGTAATAACTGTGTAATAATTTGTTTCACTCGAATTTAATAATGGCCAGTACTTATAAGAATAGACACCCGCAATTTCTGGAACTTTTACCCAGCTTTGCACGTACTTATTATTGCTATTTCTTTCGCTGTTGACCTCGTTAAATCTGATCGGATGATTCAGGTTTCTTTCAATGCCTTTAATATGCGCAAAATAATGAAAATTAGTCATTTTGGCAGGCGTGGGAAAGTTGCGCTTTTTTACGGTAATAGTAAGCACATTTCTAAGGTCTGGTGGTGTTATATCCAGTTTTTGGTACTGTCCCTCGCCCATTTTTACAGTTAATTTTTTGCCATTAAGATTGATGGCATGAGTATTGTTCCCATAGTGAAATTCATACTCTCCAGCAAATAAGGGCAACGTCT
>JBFEUX010000076.1:0-12017 GCA_041547255.1 Bacteriovoracaceae bacterium | reverse complement strand
TCTATTGCCTAAGGTTACCCGCAATTATACCAGTCAAGGGACCAGAAGGTATAAAGCAAACGACCTGGTAGATAACAGTAATGATGGAAGCTTATGGTCTGGTAAGAACAGCGAAAGCTTTCTATTTGTTAATAGTAGCCTGAAGCGCAAAGGTGATATTGTTATTGTAGAAGTTATGAAAAAACTGAAGGGGAATATACAAGATGAGTTAAAACGCAATTTCCCAGAGAAAAAAGCTAGGAAGAAAAAAGCAAACAACAAAAAAGAGGGTGCTGATGCTGATAAAACAGCAGAAGCTGCAGCCGCACCATCCCCTAACCAACAGGAACCGGCCAACAAAGTATACGATAAGATTTCTACCAGCGTTGTAGAACAGGTAAACCAAGACTATATCCTCATTAGGGGTCGTAAAGAAGTTTTATACAAAAACTTCAAGCGTTACTTTGAGTTCCAGGCAATTGTTTCACAAAAGGACGTCTCAAATAGAGACACCGTATCATCAAATAAATTATTAGAGCCCAAGATTAATGTATTGAGGTATTAAATGAAAAAGTTTCTTATTTTATTATTATTCCTGATAAGCAATTTAGCTTTTGCTTCAAATCGTCTCAAAGACATTGTTGACATAAAGGGCGTAAGAGAAAACCCACTTGTAGGTTATGGACTGGTTATAGGTCTTAATGGAACAGGTGATGGCGGTGGAGAAATCACCAATAATTCCTTAAAGAAGATGTTTCAAACGCTCGGTCTGGACCCTGTTCAAGAAGTTAGCTCAGCAAATGTTGCAGCCGTTATCGTTACAGCAAAACTCCCTGCTTTTGGAAGAATTGGACAAAAACTTGATGTAACAATATCATCGATTGGAGATGCCAAATCTCTTGCCGGAGGCACCCTATTGGTAACACCACTCAAGGCTGGGGACGGAAAAGTATATGCCGTTTCTTCTGGTCCACTCTCAATAGGTGGTTTAAATCAGGGTGCTAAATTTGCCACAACTGGATACATTCCCAATGGTGCTACTATTGAGCGTGAAGTTGAGGTTGCCTTTAACCAGAAAAAAGCTATTAGAATGTCACTTAAAAAGCCTGATTTCACAACTGCGGCCCGTGTAGTTAAAACGATCAATGAAAATCTCGGTGGAAAGTTTGCCAGTGCTTCTGATGCTGCAACAGTTGATCTTATCATTCCTCCACACTATAAGCGTAAAGTTGTTAACCTTGTGGCCATTGTAGAAAATTATCGCGTTAACCAGGACAATAAGGCCAAAATTGTTATCAATGAAAAAACTGGCACCATAATCATAGGTGGTGATATACAACTTAACAAGGTCGCCATTAGTCATGGTGATTTAGTTTTGGAAGTTGGAGCAGACGGTAAAAAACTAAACAAGCCGGGTTCGCTATTCTTAGTTGATAAGAAAAGTACACTTAAAGATCTTGTTAGTGCATTAAACGCTATAGGAACGACTCCAGAGGATTTAGTTAATATATTCCAGGCACTCAAACGCAATGGGGCATTATTTGCCGACCTAGAGTTTATTTAGTGTCATTATTTCGACCTAAAGAGGATTTTTTTATGGCAACGCACCCATATTTGATGTTATAATTTTGTTAAAAGATCCTCTAGGAAGGAGAATCTAAGGATACCAGGAAGGTAAGTTTGAACTCTATTAAAAATTCGCCACAAATTCACCATCGCAGAAACGTTGTTGGAGACAAGTACAAAAACGTCCCCAAACCATATCTGAAAGTTGCTGAAGCGATGGAGGCTCAATTTACCAATCACCTACTCGGTGAAATGAGAAAGACTGTCCATTCGGCCAATCCCGAAACTCAAGCTGAAAAAATATATAAATCCATGCTGGATGATGAACGAGCACAAATGATGGCAAATTCTCATTCAGGACTGGGAGTGAAAGATTTAGTTTTAGATCAAATCTACCCACAATATAGGCAAAAAGCAGCAGTACAAAATGCTATGAATACATACAAACAAATTAACTCTCAACAAGGAGAGAACAATGAGTAATATCGATACACGCGCTCCATTTTTTCCAAATTCAAGAACGGGTAAACAGGAAATGGAACAAATCCGTCGTTCTAAATTTATGGCCCGCAATTCGTTTGAAAGAGCCCAACAGCTTCATGAGCAAACGCGATCTGATGCAAAAGTGACCATCCCAGACACGATAAGAGACTTTTCTCGAATTAAAAAAGCTGTGGATAGTGCACCGGAAGTAAATAATTCAGAAAAAATTGCTAGGCTAAAAGCGCAGATCCAGGCGGGTACTTACCAACCTGACTATGATGCTATCGCTGACGAAATTTTATCCAGAGAATACTAAAGGAGCAAATTCGATATGAGTGAAAATATTGAACTAAGACTTAAATCTGATCTACTTCGCAATTTATGGCATGACTTCTGCGAAAAGCATACGGAGCTTTATGAAGTTACTTGCGATGAATACATGCACTTACTTGCAAGTGATATTGATGCTCTGGAGAATACTGTGCAAGAAAAGCAAAAAACAATCGCTTATATTAATCGTCTTGAACAAAATAGAAATGAACTTACTCAAGAGCTAGCACAAATGTTAAATGGGGATACGCCACAAAATGTAAGTGATCTACTCACGGGATTAAGAAATAACAATGAAGTAGAGGCTGCCGATCATATTGAAAAGCTTAACCTTGTTTTACTGGATATTATTGAAAAGATTCAAGAACAAAATAAGAAAAATCAATTCTTCTTAAATAAAGCAATTCATTCTTTGAATGAATTAAAAGAAAGCTTTTCTGGTAAAGGGAACTACAAGACCTACTCTTCTACTGGAATGGCCAATAATGGAAAAACCTATTAACTAGGCAAAGGAATAGTTTGGGAGCTGACTTATTTAGTATTGGTAAATCATCCTTAAGGACGTCAAAGAAGTCGCTTGCGACTACGTCGCACAATATTGCCAATGCTAATACAGATGGTTACTCCAGACAAGTTGTAACCGCTGAAACGAATACTCCCATCCAGTCAGGGAAAAATGTCTACGGAACGGGTGTTAACGTAAAAACGGTAAAGCGTGTTCACGATTCCCTGGTAGAGAAAAAGCTAAACCATTCTATCTCAAGCCATCAATACAACGAAGAAAGAACTACTCAGTTATCTAATCTAGAAGAAATTTTTAATGAAATTAACTCTGATGGGATGAACAAAATCCTAAATCGTTTTTTCAATTCATTTAGAGAATTATCCAATCAACCAGAAAATGAAGTTGTAAGAACTTTGGTTCGAGACAACGCCACTATTGTTATCAAGGATTTTAAAAGAATCAGTGATGAAATAACAAACGTAAAAGATCGCATTGACTCAAAAATAGAAGCAGTTGTTGCTGATGCAAACTCATTTGGTAATACAATTGCCAAACTCAACAAAGAAATCATTCGTCTTGAAAATATGGGTGGAGAAACAGGTGATTTACGCGATCAACGTGATGAGGCTGTAAGATCTCTTTCGGAGTATTTCAAGGTTCATACTTATGAGGACAATCGTGGTCAATATGTGGTTAATATAGCTGGTTCTGGCTCTCTTGTTGCGGGTGGCGCTATGAATGCCCTAAAAGTCGGAAAGCTTGGTGGTGATGAGATTGGATCATATAAAGATGAGTCGCGCGCTGAAATCTTTTTTGAAGCTGGTGGCAATACCGCGCCAATATCTGAAAAAGCAAAAACAGGAAAAGTGGCAGCACTAATTAAAACAAGAAACGAAGAATTGGTGGACCTAAGAGGACGCTTAGACGAAGTGGCCCATGGCTTAGTACATATTACCAATGCTATTCACCGTCGAGGTTTTGTAAATAAAAAGTTACCTGTCGATGCAAATGGAAATATTACTTACCAACCGGGTATGGGAAAGATTACCGGCATCAATTTCTTTAAAGAGCCTATTAATTTAAAAGAAGCGTCACGAAACATTGATCTATCTGATGATGTTAAGGATGATCTAAATAATATAACCACTAGTTTAGAACCCAACTCGCCAGGTGATAACCGTATCTCTATTGCTATCTCAAAAATTCAGCACGAGAAGCTACTAGGAGACGGTTCAAAAACCTTCGAAGAAACTTATTTACAAGCCGTTGGAAAAATTGGTCTTGAAACCAGTAAATCTAAAATTAATACTGAACAATCGAAAGGTATCCTCGCTCAAGCCAAAAGTATTAAGGAAAGAACCTCTGGTGTATCGCTAGATGAAGAAGCAACGAATATGGTTAAATATCAGCATGCCTATGATGCTTCTGCCAAAATGATAAAAACAGCAGATGAGATGTTTGACTCTGTTTTAGGAATGATGAGGTAGGTATATAAACGATGGCCAGAGTATCAGAAAGAAGTACCATTAACTCAATCAATTATTCCATTGCTAAAACTAAGCAAAAACTGGAAGATATACAGCTTAAGGGCGCTAGTCTTAAACGCGTTCGCAAACCTTCAGATGACCCTATCGGAAATATGGATATTCTTGCAATTCGTTCTAAAAATATTGATGGAAATCAATACTTACGAAATGCCTCTGCTGCTAAGGCGCAACTAACTTTTATGGAAAATGCCATTGAAGAGCTAACCACTCTGGTCATGAAGGCTAAAGAACTAGCAATCGGTCAGTCTTCCAATATTTTTGATGCCGGAATTAGAAAAGGGGTTGCTAAAGAGATCCATCAACTACACAATCAGGCCATTAGCATCGGAAATCGTAGACTTGGTAACAAATACATTTTTGCTGGCTACAAAACCCTAACCAAGCCATTTAGTGATAATGGTAAGTACTTAGGTGACAACCAGCAAACTAAGGTTGAAATTGGTAAAGATACCTTTGTTCCCATCACATTTAGCGGTGAGAAAGTATTTTTTGATAAAACAGATAGTAAAGCTGATATGAATGGGCCACTGCACGAAACACCCTTTCAAAATTTAGAAGATAAATATGAGCTCAATCCCAAGCAAGAGCCTCACTTTGCTGAAATTCCTGATGAAACAGATAACAGCAGAAGCCCAGCAGCTACAGAGCTCGTACAAAATCAAGAGCAAGTACGTTCTAGCCTATTTCGGGACTTAAGAACCCTTGAAAATGCTCTACTTACCAACAATCATGAAATCATCCAATCCCTATTGCCAGCATTTGATGCAACCCTAGACAGGCTCATCGAGGTGCGCACAACTGTCGGATCAGTCATAAATATTATAGAAAATTCCGAGGGATCTATCGAAAAAGAAAAGATCATCAATGAAACTTACAAATCCAGAATAGAAGATGCTGATGTTGCTGAACTTTTCACAGACCTAACTCGCCAACAAAATGTTTTAAACGCAAGCTATAAATCCAGTGCCCAGATGATGAACAATAACCTGATGAAATTCATCAACTAATCACTACTCTTACTAAAGAAAGCATTAATTTTTCTGTTTTCTGTGAATTTATTACAAAGTTGTAAGAAGTTTTTAAAAATTGCCTTGCTTTTTTACTAGCACAGTAATATATGAGTTGTTCAGTTGAGGACTAATAATAGTTTATTAACTCTTTATAAATAGACGGAGTTTTTCACGAGGTATCATAATGCTAGTTCTAACAAGGAAGCTTGGAGAAAGCATAGCCATTGACGATAATATCAAAATAGTGGTTGTTCAAATCAAAGGTAAGCAAGTAAGACTGGGGATCAAGGCACCAAAAGAGACCAAAATCCACAGAGAAGAGGTTTACCAAGCCATTCAAGACCAGAACACTGCAGCATCTCAGTCGACACCATCCGATCTTGCTGCGTTAAATGACGCGATCAAAAAGAAATAAATTCCCGCTTGCGAATCTATATAATTGACTGATAACATCATACAAGGTAGAAATTTGATACTACCACAATTGATTCGGAGGGTGATGTGAAAGTCAACACAACTAGGTTCGGAGAACTTCAAGTAAACAATGAGGACATTATTAATTTCTCAGAAGGACTGCTGGGATTTGAAAGTCTATCTAAATTCTTCGTGGTAGACCCAGGAGACAGCACTTTAATTTTATGGTTACAGTCAGTCGAGAACCCATCTATTGCTTTTCCAATTATAGAACCAAAAATCTTTAAACCTGACTATATTGCCAAGTTACTTCCTGGGGATATGAATAGTGTTGAGCTGGAAAACCTGGCCGATGCTAAAATCTACAGCATCCTGACAATACCTTCAGATATCACCAATATGAGTGCCAACCTTAAGGCACCTGTTGTAATCAATAACGATAAAAAAATTGCGAAACAAATCGTTCTTCAAGACAACAAGCTTTCTGTTAAGTATGAAATGTACAAAGAGTTAAAAAGCTATATTGTTGCTTACGCATCTAATGATGCAAAAAGAACGACAGTTACTGAGCCAACTGTATCTACGCCAGCTGCTTCAACTGAAGAAACAGCAACTCCGACAACTACAGAAAGAAGAAATACAAAAGAAGCGTAAACAAAAAATTTAAAATTATAAGAACAAAAAAGCCTCTTAGAACAAGAGGCTTTTTTTTATTTAATTAACTAGATTTGTTTCAGTGGCATTTTTCGAAAGATTTAGATACATCTGAATTTCTTCATTTGATGGGTCTTTAGCAAGCGCATTTTGCCATTCACTCTGAGCTTCTATCGCATTACCTTTGCCATAGTGAAGAAGCCCCAAAGCAATTCTCGCCGGAATATAAGCTGGATACTCCGCCTTCAATTTTCTAAGCTCTTCAAAAGCTTTAGAGATATACCCCTTCTTTGAATATACTTTTGCTAATTTAATTCTAATATCTAAGTTTTCAGGATTTAGCCCATAAGCTTTACTATATTCAGTTAAAGCTTCTTCATATCGATTATATGAATAATACATCTCAGCTAACTCAAAATGCTTTTCACTAAATTTCTTGTTGATATGTGGATCATGAACGCCAGGCTTTTCATTTTTAACCTTATCATTGGCCTGCTCAAAGATTTTTTTTGCATCTTCATAGCGACCAATATCGTTTAAAATAACCGAAAGGCTTATGGCCGCATCGGTATGATTAGCATCAAGCTCCAAGACTTTATTAAAGGCTTTAACGGCTTTTCCTAGCTGTCCTTGTATATGAAAAATATTTCCAATATAAAAAAGGGCTTCAACATTCTTTGGATTAATATTTATAACCTCTTCAAATAAGGTATAAGCCTTTTTGGTACTGTTTTTTTCAAATAAAGCTTTTGCATCTGCTAATATTCTGTTTTCTCTATTATTCGTCACGCTTTTCTCCAAAAATAATAGCGTTAAAGATTAAATCTTGTTTTTACAATAGTTTTTATATTCGTTAACAACTTTTTTATCTTTACCTTCTAACAATTTAAAATACTGATTACTAAGATTGATACAGTTTTTGTACTCTTTTAAAAAATAAGTTGATAGTACAATTCTCTGCATAGAGTGGGATCTTAGCTTCTTATCATCAAAACGTGATAGGATATCACGATATCTCCATCTAGCAGCTGAATAAACCTCTGTCTTAAAATAGAAGTCGGCGACATATTGCTCTTTTTTTCTAAGCATCGCTCTCGCTTTTCCGATTCTTTCATTTGCTTCCGAGATATATTTAGAACTAGGATAATTTTGAATTAATTCCTGGTAGTACTTTATGGCCTCAATAGCAGGCTCTAAGTCCCTATCATGAGTATCTGGTAACTGGTTATAATATGAGTCTGCAATCTTGTAGACAACATAAGGAATCTTTTCATTTTTAGGGTGAAAGTCTCTAAATAGAAGATAAGCTGCTGCTGCCTCAACGAAATTCTCTTGTAGAAACAAAATATCTGCCTGCATAAGCTCTGCAGGGGTAGCATAATAACTGTATGGGAATTTGTTTTTTAAGATATTAAGCTTCTCTGTTGCGAGTAAGTAGCTTTCGTCATCCATCAACACTTTGGCTTCTTTATATAGAACTTCAGCCTCGGTCTTACCTTTTGGCTTTTCTGACGCACAACCCAAAAACGAAATTAGCACAAAAATCGAAAGTATTTTTATCATGCCTAAATTTACCTATTTTCACGTACTCAGTCAAAGACGATTAGCCTTTACCATACAGCTCTAAATAAATTTCCTGGAATAGAAGTTTAAAGAAGGCGGCCATTGGAATCGAAATAATCATTCCTGCTACTCCTCCAAACTGAGAACCTAAAATAACGCTCACGACGACCACAATGGGGTGTAAATTTACAATTTTAGATACGAGGACAGGGAAAACCAATGCAAGATCGATTATATTGGCCAAGAGATATAGTACAATCATGGCCCCAAGAGTTGTATTTGGGTTCTGGTCCACTAAGCCAACAATAAGCGCAGGCGCAAATCCGACAATAGGCCCAACATAGGGCAGGATATTGGTAACAGCTGCTATCAGCCCCAACATAAAGGCGAAAGGATAGTCTAGGATAATAAGACCCGTAGTTATAATAATCCCAACAATAGCGGCTTCGATGGCCTTGGCAAAGATGTAATCTCCAAACTTGGTGTTGAATTGGTGATATAAATAATAAGCTTTTTCCACAATACTATTAGGTACAATTTTAATGAAGTTAAAGCGAACTTTTCTTTCATCCTTTAAAATAAAAAATAAGAACAGCGGAATAAGAAGCCCCCACTCCAGAAGAGATCCAATAATTTTTGGTAAATAAACAAAAATCTGTCTGGTATTCTCCTGACCAAATTCGACTACTTTATCTACTGGGTTTGTGGTGATTTCATAATTAAATCGTTCTTCTATTCCTGTTTTCAAAAGAGCGTATTGTTGTCGTAAGTAATTTTCCAGTTTTGGTAGGTAAAACTCAATCTTATGAGATTCCTCCCCTATTGTTTTAATTCCTTTAATTATTGGGTAAGAAAAAATGAAGATAAACCCCACAACCATCAACACGGAAAGTAGTTTGTTTTTTAACTCAACGGAATGAAATGATTTCTGAACAGGTCTAAGCATTAAAGAAAAGATATAAGCTATTCCAAAAGGTATCATGACTCTGGGTAGATTAAAAAAAATGGTGCCTACTACCAACAGGGCAATGATAAAAAACCCCATTTTAAAGGTATCAGATTTATACTTCTGTATTTTCAATTCGGCTCTCCAGATCCAGTAATTTTTCTTTAAGGTTTTTCATTTCCAATGTGACGGCATTAAAACGATAAGCAACTATCAAACTAATTGCTTGTAGAAACTTTGCTCCAATTACGGGATATCTCTCAATCAACTCTTCAATATCGGGCTTATAAATAGTGAGTAAAGTTGAGGCACCTTTTGATACAGCAGATGCGTTACGCTTATTTTGTTTTTCCAGCAATGCCAGTTCACCAAAGTAATCGCCCTTCCCAAGCCTGGCAATTAGTTGTTGACGTGTATCTAAATTACCATCAACTACAATATTTTTTTTCGTAAATATTTCAATGTTCCCGTTGAAAATTAAATAGAAGCCGAAACCGCTATCACCTTCTCGTATAATTATTTCATCGTCTGAAAAAACCCTCTCATGCAAGAAGTCACTGAATTTTTTTAATTCATAGTCTGAAAAATTATCAAATACTTTAATATTTCTAAGAAATATTGGAATACTACTTTTTTTATCAGTTGCCAGCGGACTTGCCTGCCAGAAGTATTTTAGAATCGGAATATTCAATCTTTCCTGTTTCACCTTAGCTGGATTTTCTTGGTATTCTTTACTGATATCTGTTTCATGAGAGCTCATAACATCAATGCCTTATTTTTATAAACCCAACCTCGATAAATAGATGGGTAACTAATATATTTCCAATCATTAACTTCTTTTGAAATAATAAATTTGGCGCCCTGGGGTAAGACTTGTATCTCTTCAAAAATTCGAGAAGGACCTCTATAAACTGGTATCTCGTCTACATTGATCGCCACTTTAGTATCAAGGTTAGCATAATAAAAAATACCTAGAACAAGAGCAAGCACGGCTGGAAAGACACTCAGAACAAACTTCTTCTTAAGCGTTAAAACGCCCCATATTATTAAGCACAATAAAGTAAGGGATGGAAAAAACTCATTTGGTAAACTTTTTCCCATTAACATTAGGTTATCTAGCGTGGTCTGATCTTGTTCAGCGTAAGATATTCCTAAGTCATCTTTAACCATTGTAAGTGCTTCCGTCACTTCTTGAGAGAACATTCCTGAAGCTTGAGCCTTCTCAAGTAAATAACGTGCCTCAACTAAGCTTCCTGACTTATACTTGATATAGGCCAAATTATAAGCCTCTAAATAACTAGGTAATTCCAGCTCAGAAACAAGCGCTGTAGCTTGTTCAATATTCCCTTCAGTAACGTATTGATTAATACTCATTTCTTGATCTTTAGCGGTATCGGACATAAAGTAATTATCATAGGATAAGGTTTCAAAAGCAAGAAGATTACCAATGACAAACTGCGATGTATCGCAACAACTTTCAACAATTCTCTATTCAAACTCTCAGATAAATAGAGTTCAATTTGACCAGAGAGATTTTACCCCCACCGACCGGGGCCATGGCCTGTTCGTCAAAACCCTTGGTGGCGACACTTTAATTGACTTGAGAATGGCCAGTGAAAAGCCATTTTTAGGGCATACCCACCCGCTAGTGATTCAACACAATTTTAATAAATTAAAATATTCATTAGTGCCAGAATATTACTCGATTCAATTAACTGATTTTACTAAAATGACAGAAGGCTTCCAAAAAATTCATTTTTCAGAGCTTTTCACATCAGATTTTACAATAGCACATCATGATGTTGCCATCTTTATCGATGAAGACATTCTTAAATACTCGGATCAAGAACTCTTAAATATTATAGCGAACTTAACGCAGCAGAATCCTGAAACTTATTTCTGGATAATCGAGCAAGATATTACTCTTTGCAACACAGATCGCTTATTTTTTTCTCAGAAAATCATGAATAATGAGCGTATCCGCTTAGGCATTCAAATCCATTTTCTAAATTCGATTTTTATTCAGTCACAGCTTCCTTTTCCTAGTGACAATAATATACAAATTTTCTTTGCTATAAAGAACTATATGGAGAATGTAATATCTGCATCTGGAACTAATAAAAATGCTAATGACTTTAAAATTCTGGATGATTTTTTTCGAAGTGAAATGAATACTAACTCTATCCAGAGAAAAGGTAGATACCTTATCTTAGATACCGTTTTAGACATTTCCAAACTGCAGCACGAAGGAATTTTAATTTCGAACACAAATATTTTCGATAACAAAACCATACTTGCTTTTCCTATAGCAGCAACGACTAAGGAATTAGACGAAGCTTGCTCACGAATTAAGCGAGTATTATAGAGGTAAAAATGTTTATATTAAGAAGTGTGGCCTTAAAGGATTTAGATAATCTTTTTGAGTTAAGTGATAAAGTCTTTTTTATTAACCTTCCCCATGACAAAGAAATCATTAAAAAGAAAATAAACTGTTCTCTCAATTGTTTTAAGAACCCTTCTGAAAATTTAGCAGATAATCACTATGTATTCGTTCTTGAGGATACTACTGCTGGTAAAGTGATTGGTGTCTCTATGATTCATGCTCAACATGGTACAGAGAAAGAGCCTCATTTCTTTCTTAGAGTTTCCAGTGAACACAAGTATTCTCAAACCATCAATACTGGCTTTGTACATGGTACTCTAAAACTCGGCTTAGACACAAATGGCCCAACTGAGATTGGTGGTCTAGTTGTTCACCCCACATATAGAGGGAATCCTAACAAACTTGGAAAGCAAATTTCTTTTGTCAGATTTCTTTATATGGCCACACACAAGGATCGCTTCAAAGACACAGTTCATTCTGAGTTAATGCCACCTCTAGATGCCAATGGTAATGCCCCTCTCTGGGAAGCTATTGGAAGACGCTTTATGAATATGAATTACCAAGAAGCAGATAAATTAAGCCGCTCCAATAAAGAGTTTATTCTAAGCCTCTTCCCATCAGATAATATCTACATGAC
>JBFEUX010000241.1:0-4170 GCA_041547255.1 Bacteriovoracaceae bacterium | reverse complement strand
TTGTAGCGCTTTTAATCGCATTTATATTCAAGTTTTATCCCGCGCCTGGGATATTAAATCAAGTTTTTGAGAAGATCGCGGCCACACTTATTCCTTGTGCAATGATAGCTGTTGGATTTCAAATGAAATACCGGCTTAGTATAGAAAAGCTGATCCCAATTTCGATCGGGCTTGTGTTAAAAATGGCAATTATTCCCGTTATTTTTTATACGTTGAAAAATGCCATGGGTATAACTGGCTTGGCCACAGATATATCTGTAATCCAGTCAGCGATGCCTCCTATGGTCACAGCAGGGGCGATTGCTATGAGTGCTGATTTGGAAAAGGATATTGCTGCTGCACTGGTTGGCTATGGGCTGCTGATTTCTTTTATAAGTTTACCGATTATAAAGCTTATACTGTAGTTTTTAAGTCTGATTAATTTTCATCTAAACTATATTTTAAATTATGCGATAAGAGATAAAATACTTTTAAATGTCATATAGATGGAAGGTAAGGAAAAGCTATGAGTAAAGCGGAAGAACTAAAACAGAAGAAGATTCTCATTGTTGATGATGTGAGTACCTATCGAGTTGCCCTTCGTTCTTTTCTAGAAAAGCTAGGTTTTTCGAAAATTGATATGGCCGAAAATGGGCAAGAGGCATTTGATATGTTGGTGGATGCATGTGCAGAAGAACCATATGGTCTTGTATTTTCTGATATTAATATGCCCATCTGTAATGGAATCGAGTTTGTTAAGAAAGTCAAAGCTGACGATATGTTAAAAGCGACACCCATTGTAATGGTTTCAACAGAAAATGAGTCGACGATGGTCTTAGATGCAATTTCTTTAGGGGCCGCAAACTATATTATTAAACCTTTTTCTGCTGAGATATTACTGCAAAAGCTTAAAGAGGTGGGTAAACAAATCGTTTAATTTATACCGGTAATTCAAAAATAAATTTAGAACCTTTCCCTTCTTCTGAGCGAAGATCCAGTCGTCCGTGTAGGTTTTTAATTGCTTGGGCAATGGCACTCATACCAACACCACGTCCGGAAAGCTCCGTGAGCTCTTCTGCGGTAGAAAAATCTGGCTGAAAAATATACATCATGGCGTCTTTGTCATTAAGCCCAGAATGGTCAATGCCTTTCTTTTCAAGAACTTCTCTGATTTTCTTAACGTGAATACCACCGCCATCATCTTGAATCACAATTCTTAGCATATGATTATCTTGCATTGAGCAGGTTATGCTGATCACACCTTCTTTGGGCTTTCCTTCAGCAAGCCTTTGTTCTGTTGCTTCAATTCCGTGATCCATAGAATTTCTAAACAGGTGGACCAAGGATGATGAAAATTCTTTTATTTTATTAGTGTCAACTCTGATATCGCCACCTGTAATAATAAGTGGCATCATCGGCTTATTAATTTGGACACTAATTTGTTTAACAAGCTCGGCATAAGGACTGAATATTGAGGAAACTTTATCTTTTTCAAAGTATTCATGGAATAATGCTTTAGCATCTTCACCCGCTTCAACTTTGGCTTTAAGTTCTGCCAGATCACTCTTGTCGATCTCAACTTTATCTTTACTTGCTGCGAGCTGCTCTTCAATTTCAGCAAGGATTTTTTGTTGTTCGGTTTTAAAAGTATCTATTAAATGCTCAATGAGACTTTCTAATTCGCCTCTATCACCTGAAAAGGATTTGATTTGAGATTCACAATCTCTTGCTACCGTAACTAGATGTTTGATGGAGTAGTTGGCATAACCACCATTCATACTGTGAAAAGCAATCATGGCTATATTGCTCAGATCTTCGTGCTTGGAAAAGTCAGCTAGGTTGGTAAGCATAGCATCCATCTCATCAATAAAGTCGTAGAATGCTTTTTTATTTTTTATAATATTTAATATCATGGTGACGTAAGCGTCTTTTTCTTTGAAGCGTTCTTCTGCTTCAATCTCAGAAGTTTTATCTGTGGCTACGGCTACAATATTTTGTAGATTTCCCTCTTCATCATTCATTGGATAGTATTCAAGTTCAATATGTTGAAAATCAGCTTCACCATAGTTGGAGTGCGTTACACTTTTGGGACCTAAATTTTTGGCTGCATCAAAAGGCATCATATTGGAAAAAATAATATTGGCCCATTTCTCGAAAGCTTCCACTTGATTTTGTGTCAAATCAAGTAGTTTTGAAACCTCTAAACCTGTTGGGACTTTGTTAAATAATTTTTCACAGGCCTTGGTAAAAATATCCAGACATTGCTTTGATTTATCAAAAACGAAAAGACCTTGGTCAAGTGAGTTAATCATCGCAGTGATAAAGTTGTTGGCTTCTTGTAACTCTTTTGTTCTTTCTGCGACAACTGCTTCCAAGTTTTCGTTATATTCGTCTAACATTGTATTGGCGATTTCAAGTTCTTTGATCATTTCTTGTTTGTCACCAAGTAGCTTCATAATTTGTGAAGACATGTTATTTACAGAACTCCCCAGGACTTGTAGCTCATCGCGAGTTGACACCTCCACAGTTCCTTCAAAGTTCCCCTCAGCGATTTCCTTTGTTTTATCAATGATCTGTAAGATAGGGGTTGTGATTTTACTCGAAAATAAAACAGCAACAACAAGGAAAAAACCTAGTATGACTACACTGAATGAAATACTTTGAAATAAGATATCCTTGAAAAGAGCAAAGGCTTTTTCTTCACTAACATAGCTAAAAGTGATTAAACCTAGCTGTTTAATTTGCGAGTATGAGGCAAGATAGGCTTTGTTGTTAACATTAGTAATTTGAGAGCTTTGTAATACGTCGGCTTTTACAATTGAAAGAAATCCTGGAGTAAGTGATTTTTCTCCATAGTATATATTTTTTGCCTTATCTGTAACAATATAAGCAAATAAGCTATCTCTGGCCATTGGCTCGGTTAAGACTTCCTTGCTTACTAAAGCAAAGCGAATACCATTTTCCAGCTTTAGCATCAGAAGCAGGTGCTTTTCAAAAGGACTAATTTTAATCTCGCTTTTAAATTGCTTTGCTTCCTGTCGGACAATCTTTTTAATCCGTTCCTCATAGATCTCAAATGAATTGTCATTATAAATGAAATGAAATGATTCATCTGTGCTAAGTAGATTACCTGTTAGATAGAATTGTTCGCTTTTTACCTTAGAAGTTGCGGCAAGTAATTCACTTTGTCTTTTTATACATTCCAGAATGTTTTTGTTGGCGAGTTCACTAGAACGTAAACTGTTCTCAAAAATATATCTCTCTTTATCGTTTTTAAATGTTTTGTATGAATAAATGAGATTGAATCCAGTTACACAGATAAGTAATACGACAAGAGTCAGTACTATTTTATTTTTGATACTAAAGAATACTTTTTTTCCTGCCATGTTATATATCTATTATTCGGTTATTATATTAAGTAGTAATACATATAGTGTAATAAAATTATGAATACTTACAAGAGGTCACAATATTCACTATTCGATAAAGCACTGATTTTGTCAGGAATAGTTTGTATTATTCTAGGCTACTATTATTTTGCCTCAGCTCCCTGGCGAGTAGCTGATAATCGGGACCATGAGTCTTTTGGTACCATTAGTGAGGGAAGTGGCAGTCGTAAGTTGGAAAATTCTTTACAGTGGCTGGAGATTTTTAAGCGAAGTGAACTATATTATGGCGATGTTATCTTTGCTAATGAAAAAAAAGATATAGAGATTACTTTAAATGATAAAGTATCCAAGTTAGTTGTCCCAGAAGAATCGATGGTTAAAATTACTAAGGATGGTGAGGAATTTAATCTAGACGTTTCTAAAGGTGCTATCCTTATCAAAACTAAAAACGCAAAAAGCATTAATTTACGGGATAAAAGAGGTAATATTCAAAAAATTGCAGTTTCTGAAAACGCTGATATTAAAATCAGTGCTGATCAATCAAGTGTTCTTATTGAAGCCTTAAAAGGAAAAGCCAGCCTGAAAGGCAAAGATGGGTTAGCTACAGATAAAGATAAATTTTTGAAAATTGGACTAGACGGATCAAGACTGATGCAGAAATTATCATTGGTTAAAGATAAAGTAATCGACCCTGTTTTTACGACTAGGCTTGAGGTTGTAGATAAGTATAAAAAACTGCCCTACTTTGAACTTTCCACTCGGGATAATTTTGCAAATATCTCACGTCTCCCCATCAGCGGAG
>JBFEUX010000160.1:0-7003 GCA_041547255.1 Bacteriovoracaceae bacterium | reverse complement strand
CAAGTGTAAGCCCTAAAAAAACCATCGCAGGTGCCGTTGGAGGGGCTCTTATAAGTGTTACATTATCAGCCGTATATGTTTATTATGTGTTTAATAAGTTAAGCATTGCGATTTTAGTTTCCATGCTCATATTAACGATATTGGCCCAAATGGGGGATCTGATAGAGTCTAAGTTGAAGCGTCAAGTAGGAGTTAAAGATAGCTCTAATCTTATTCCTGGCCATGGCGGAATTTATGACCGTTTGGATAGTCTTGTATTTACCGCACCATTTTATGCTATGATGGTAAGATATTTGTTTTAAGGAGCTTTACGTCTTGGAAACTATTCTTATTTTTATCATTTTTCTTGGTCCATTAGTTTTTTTTCATGAATTAGGCCATTTTTTCTTTGCCCGCTTAGCTGGTGTCAGAGTCGAGGTTTTTTCTATCGGCTTTGGGCCTAAGTTATTTACATTTAAAAAAGGAGAGACTCAATATGCAGTTTCTCTAATCCCTCTGGGGGGTTATGTAAAGATGTTTGGCGATGATCCTTTATCTGAAAAAAAATTAACAGCAGAAGAAGAAAAAGTCGCTTATACCAAAAAAAGTAAGTTTGCCCGTTTTTGGATTGTGTTTGGTGGACCATTAGCTAACTTTATCTTGGCCTATTTTATCTATGCGGCCCTTCTTTATAATGGTGAAAGTGTTCCTCAAATTAAATTAGGAAATGTTACAGAAGCTCATGTCTTGTACAAAGATGGATTGAGAACTGGTGATGTTATAACAAAAATAAATGAGAAAGAAATTGTTAGCTTTGATGACTTAAATTTGATCGATACAAACATAAACTCTGTAGAAGTGAATCGAAGTGGGCAAACAGTCGATTTCAAAGTTTCTTATACTCAAGAGAATTTTTTAGAAGAATTTTCCAAGCTTACTGGTGTTTTAAGAGCACCGATATTAGTAAATAATAAGGGTGAGTTTTTCTTGGCAAAAATTGCAGATAAAAAGATCGTATCATTGGAAGAAATTTTAGAAGCTTCTGAACAGCGTATTCGATTATATTCATTAAAAGAAGATGTTAAAATGGAATTTCAGGCCAACCGATTTTCTATAGAAGGTTTGAATTATACAACGTTAGAGCGAAATCAGAATTGGGAAAAGACTTTTGTTGAAAGTGGTTTATTTCCCAAAGATATGTATATAAAAAATATTGTGATGGGGTCAGCTGCGGATAAGGCTAAACTTAAAAAAGGCGATATTATAACTGCTGTTGCAGGTAATAAGATCACAAATTTTGATGACTTAAGAAAAAGCATCCAGGATTTGAAAGAAGAAAAACCGGTAGCATTAGAGATATATAATAAAGATGGGTACAAAACTGTTACGGTAACGCCAACTTTTCGCGAACACAAAGGGAAAAAATATCTTAGTGTGGGTGTTGAAAGTGGTGTAAGTTTTTATTCATTTATGGTGCAAACAAAAAGTGCAGGTGTTTTTGGGTCTATTTCAAAAGCGGTAGGGAGAACCTGGAATGGAACGGTTAAAACTTTAGCTGGTTTCAAAAAGTTGATTACTGGTGAAGTTTCAATCAACAACGTGGGTGGACCTATTATGATTGGCAAGGTCGCCTCAGATTCTTTCAATATTAGCCTGTCTATGTTTTTTAGACTTATGGCAATTATATCTATCAATCTCGGTATTATTAATTTATTTCCAATTCCTGTTCTAGATGGTGGGCATATTGTTCTTCTTGGAGTTGAGGCCATTAATCGTGGACCACTCTCTAAGAAAAAATTAATGTATGCGCAACAAGTGGGCATGTCATTATTGCTACTTTTAATTTTTATAGCTTTATTCAATGATATTTCTAGGTTCTTTTAATCAATGTACCTTTTTATTGATACGACAAATAAAATAACGATTGGACTTTTAAATGATGAATTTGGATGGCTTAAATATGAGTTTATCGATTCCAATAAAAGTTCTGCTCTTATCCATGGCGCCATAAATGATTTTTTACAAGAATATTCTTTAGAGTTAACTGAATTGACAGGTGCATTCTTTATGGCAGGTCCTGGCTCTTATACTGGAATGCGGGTTTCTGAGGGAATTAAAGACATTTTTGAGTGGGAAAAAGTTCCCGTTTATTCATTTTATCACTTCGAAGTCCCTTTTTTAGTTGGGATAGAGCGAGGTCTTTGGCTAGCTAATGCTTTTAAGGGTGAATATTTTGTTTATGAGTGGGATGGTACTCAGAATCACTATAATTTAATTAAGGAATCAGATTTTGAAGTTCCTAGTGACAATAAAAAGCTTTTTTTAGACCAATCCAGAGATGGTTTTCTGGGAGCGCAAATAACAAGCAGCATTATTTATTCTCAATCAGCTAAACTTTTTGCTAAGATTAAGGCGGAAAATAAAAAAGAAGATTTATTTTATTACCGTACAATTGATGAAGAGTTTAAGAGGAAGGAATGAGTAAATTCTTTTTAGTACCTAGTAAATATATAAAAAGAGCTATTTATCTTTTAATTTTACTTTGGCTATTTGGCTTTAATCTTTTATTTCTATGGCTTTTAATAGTTTTTTCACTCGTCTTTTTCATGTTTCGTAAGAAATCAGTTGATCTTGCGAGTAAAAGATCGATCAATAAAAATATAATTGCTTCGCCAGTTAATGGAAAATTCATTGGATTTGATAATAACGAAAATTCTAAAATTTTGAAATTTCGTGTCTATCCCTGGCATAATTATGGGCTCTATCTGCCAATTGAAGGTGAAATTTTGGGTTCCATTGATCATTCAAAGCCAGGGCTGGAGCAAGAAAAGAGTAATTTTACTTTGCTAAAAAGCAAATTAGGTAAGGAAATTAAAATTTATTACGATAGCTTTTTACACTTGCTTTCACCCAGAGTATTTATTAAAGAAGGTGATAGAGGCATTGTTGGTGGTTTATATGGTTATCTTCCATTTGGGGGGGAAGTTATTGTAGAATTACCCGCAGAATGTGAGATTTTGATTAAAAAGGGTGATAACGTGATTTCTACACAAACACTCTTGGCCAGTTTTAAGGAAAGTTAATGAATGCAAAAAAAGAACAGAAATTGATTTTTTTTCTACCAAATGCTTTTACTGCGTTAATTATAGCCTGTGGTTTTACAGCTATTTTATATTCTATTCAGTCTGATTTTTATAAAGCTTGTATGTTTATTGTTTTGGGAGCGGTTTTTGACTCGGTAGATGGGAGAGTCGCTCGTTTAACAGGCACGCAATCTCCTTTTGGAGAGCAGTTTGATTCAATGAGTGATTTGATTTCATTTGGGATTGCACCCGCGTTGATTTTTTATAATAAATTTCTTGTGGGGGCTGGCCGTGTGGGAATGGTTGTCGCATTTTTATATTTACTATGTGGTGCACTTAGATTGGCGCGTTTTAACGCTAATATCGATAAGGTAAAGAGTGATTATTTTCAAGGCTTGCCGATTCCTGGTGCAGCAGCAGCGGTTATTGGATTTGTTCTGGCTTCGTCTGAGTTTCCAGCTTATTTTCATAATAAGTATGTAGCGATACCAGTACTTATCATTTTTTCAGCTCTAATGGTTACTAATATACCATTTCCTTCTTTTAAAAACTCAGACTGGGTAAGAAGAAATAAGCGCTTTGTCTTTTTTATTCTAATGCTTGTGGGAAGTTCGCTTTTTATTTATGAAGAAATTATGATTTTTATAATTATGTGTCTCTATATTGTTAGTTCTATTGTTTATCTACTCACACATCGTCAAAAGTTTAAGGGAATTTTTGACTGGGATGAACCGGCCAAAGATGAATTTCAAATATAAGGCAATTATTCAGTTTGATGGTAAAGATTTTTTTGGATGGCAAATCCAGAATCAAACTTCACCTACCGTACAAGAAATTGTTAATAAAGCACTGGAAGCAATATTTAAAGTACCAATTAAAACAATTGGCTCCGGAAGAACAGATACAGCTGTGCATGCCTTTGAGCATCACGTGGTGTTTGAAGCTCCTTTTGAGATTCCATGTGACGGCCTTCAAAAAGCCTTAAATGCCAATTTACCAGAAAGTATCAGGGCATTAGCTGTAGACCAAGTTAGTAAAAATTTTCGCCCTACCAATGATGCTAAATCAAAAGAATACCGATATTTCTTTTCCAACTTAGAGGTTTTCCCCCCTTTTTTACGCAACCATATGGCCAATATTTCTTATGAGCTTGATTTGGAGTTAATGCAACAAGCTTGCAGTTTATTTCAAGGAAAACATGATTTTAGAAGTTTTCACTGTACCGGAAGTAATCCCAGTTCAACAGTGAGAGAGGTGTATCATTGCGGGATACAAACTGCAGATGTGGCCATGGGCGGTGTCGTGCCAGCACACTACGTGATTACAGTACAAGGGAATGGTTTTTTAAAGCAAATGGTTAGATTAATGGTAGGTGCTATTTGGGCCGTGGGCCGTAAAAAACTTTCCCTTAGCGAGTTGGAGAGGGAGATCAACACACCCTCTGGTAAGCATTTATCAGCGGTAGCCCCTCCACAAGGATTGTACAAATTTTCGGTTGAATATTAGCCCTGATTCTTTGACAAAACGCCTGTTTACCGCTATTTTCACACGATATTTAATATAAGTTTGCGCAACGCAAAAAGGTGGAGATAATGTCTTATCAAATTGAGTCAATTAATGGTTGTACTAAAAAATTAGTTTTCGCATATGAAGGTGTGGATTTAACATCTCAGATTGAATCTGCATTAAAAGCAAAACAAAAGGATGCAAATCTTAAAGGTTTTAGAAAAGGAAAAGCACCTATGAGTTTTGTTCAAAAAGTTTACGGAGCTCAAGTTGAAAATGATGCGCTTTATAGATTTGTAAGTGAAGAGTTTTATAAGGCCATTCAAAAAGAAGATTTGAGAGCTGTTGGATACCCTACTTTTGGTAATACAAAACACGAAAATAATAATGTGAGCTTTGAAGCAACAATTGAAATTTTTCCTGAAGTTACAGTTAAAGATTATTCTAAGTATGAGTTCACAAAAGGTGATGATACCGTAACGGAGCAAGATGTTAAAAATTTAGAAAATAATTATTTATCATCAAAGTCAGAAATGGTGGAAGTTACTGATGAAAATAAAACTTTAGAAAATGGTCTATTTGCTGTTTTTAATTTCGAAGGTGAGAAACCAGATGGAACTCGTCCTGATAATATGAAAGCAGAAGAGTTCTTACTTGAAATCGGTTCTGGTCAGTTTATTCCTGGTTTTGAAGAAGGAATGATTGGGTTAAAGAAAGGTGATAAGAAGACTATCGAGGTGACTTTCCCTGCAGATTATCATGAAGAAGAACTAAGAGACGCAAAAGTTAAATTTGATGTTGATATTCTAGAGATCAAAGAGCGCAAGATACCAGAGATAACAGATGAATTGGCCAAGGAATTTGGTTTTGAGTCTGCTGAAGATTTTAAAACTAAAAATAAAGAACGATTAACTTTACAAAAGAAAAAAGAAGTTCAAATGAACCTTCAAGAAGAAATTCTTAAAAAGCTTGTTGAAGAGAATGCTTTTGATGTGCCTTCTACTTTAATTGAACAGCAAAAAAATGCTGTAAGAGATGAATTGGGTGGAAATTTAAAACAACAAGGTTTTGATGATGCTATGTTAAAAACTTACTTTGAAAAGTGGGATGATGACATTACTCAAAAAGCTGAATTTCAAGTAAGATCTGGTCTTATTCTTGATAATATTGCGAATAAGTATGCTGTAGAAACAACCGATGCTGATTTAGATGCTAAGATCGAAGAAATGGCGTCTCAGTCGGGAATGGATAAGGAACAATTGGCAAACTACTACAAGTCAAATGACCAAATCAAAAACAATATTATGTATGCAATTAGAGAAGAAAAAACTTTTGAAAAACTAATTGCTGATATGAAGGTAAAATAAATAAAAATACATTTGCTTTAAATAGAAGGGAGCTTTAAGGCTCCCTTTTTTTTATTCTAAATCATAACTTAACTTTATGAAGTCAGACTCTTAGATCATTTATGTTAAGATTAGCCTGTCTTAAAAATGATATAAGTCATGAGATATTATCTAAATCCATATTAGAATGTGGCAACTAAGGGGGAAACCGTGAAACGTGTTGTCATTCTAGGTGGCGGGGTATCTGGGCATACAGCTGCACTTTTTTTGAAAAAAAAACTGGGTAAGAAACATGAAGTAGTTGTCGTGACTCCAAATGCAAATTGGAACTGGATTCCATCAAATATTTGGGTTGGTGTTGGATCAATGAATAAAAAGCAAGTTATCTTTCCCTTAGCACCAGTCTATAAAAAACAAAAGATTGTTTATTATCAAGCCAAGGCACTATCTATTCATCCTGATGGTGGAGAAAAAGTACAAAAACCTTATGTAACAATCGAATACACTTCGGATGCTAAAAAAGGTCAAAATGAAACGATTGAATATGACTATCTGGTAAATGCGACTGGCCCAAAACTTAATTTTGAAAAAACGGCAGGACTTGGAC
Organism: Bacteriovoracaceae bacterium; assembly: GCA_041547255.1. Classification (GTDB taxonomy): domain Bacteria; phylum Bdellovibrionota; class Bacteriovoracia; order Bacteriovoracales; family Bacteriovoracaceae. The sequence goes on along the minus strand of JBFEUX010000160.1, from coordinate 482 downwards.
CTGAAAATGGACAGACACTATCAGTGTGCACCCCAGAGCATGCCACAGAAGCCAATGCAAAATTAGAAGAGATTGTTAAAAAACTAAAGTCAGGAAAAGAAGCAACATTAGTGGTGGGAACCGGACATGGCACATGTACTTGTCAGGGAGCTGCGTTTGAATATCTGTTTAATGTTGAGCATAAACTATCCCAGCTTGGGGTAAGAGATAAAGCTAATATCATTTATATATCGAATGAAGCAAGGCTAGGTGACTTTGGTGTGGGGGGAATGCATCTTAAAAAAGGTGGTTATATTACTCACTCAAAAGTCTTTGCAGAGTCTTTATTTGCAGAAAGAGGAATTGCTTGGATTACGGGGGCCCATGTTGAAAAAATTGAAGATGGGAAAATACATTTTGAATTACTCGATGGAAAAAAAGATTTTATTGAGTATGATTTTTCTATGCTAATTCCCCCTTTTTCAGGGGTTGGATTAAAAGCT
>JBFEUX010000032.1:0-20202 GCA_041547255.1 Bacteriovoracaceae bacterium | reverse complement strand
TGGTTTTATCCATCTGCATACCATCCCAAGTAAGAGTTTGATTTCCACGTCCCATATTTTCTTGCCACATTTCTCCCACCATATTGTTGTTCTTATCAAAGATACGAACAAGTACCTTACTGGCAGGTTTAGGTAAGTTGAAAAGGATGTCAGAATCAGTGCCCTCGCCTTCGAATTTTAAGCTGGAACCACTGGTTACAACTTCTTTACCCAAAAAGCTTGCGCCATAAAATTTATCTTCTACATTTTGATTTTTAGTTAGACCGTCGAACTTGGTATTCAAGTTAGTTAATTGTTCTAATTGTGAAAACTGAGCAAGTTCACCTGAAAGTTTATCTTGCTTCATTGGATTTGTCGGGTCTTGATTTTGTAACTGTACCGTTAACAGTTTTAAGAACTCATCTTTACCCATTTTGTTGTGTTTAGACCCATCAACAACTAATTCATTCTTTGCCTTAAATCCTGTAATCTTATTTATTAATCTTTCTTTTTCTCGGTCAGAAATTTTTCTTTGATCATTTGTTAATTGATTGGGATCAACAGCTGCTTGGCGTCTGGGGGCCATTTGAACATTCTGAAATGCTCGTTCTTGTAGATTTAATGGTTTTCCAATCTCAGGCATATTAAGCTACTTCTTTTTCAGTAAACTGCTCCCACAGCTCAGATCTTCTCCTGGCATCAGACTCACGCTGACCAGATTGTGAATTGTGTTGCCCACGTCCCTCTTGTCCAGCAAATTGCTGTTTCGAATTATCTTGATTTAAATTTTGATTAGAGTTGCTTGATGATGATTCTAACTTAAATTCCCCAACTTGAATTCCTGAACTTGATAGCTTTGCTAATAACTCACCTTGATTACGGTTTAAGAAATCCAGTCCTTCAGCTTTATTTGAAGCAATCATTATATCAAGATGCTGGCCAGCAGTCTTTCTAACTTGTAAATCAACTGTACCTAGCTCTTGATGCTCAAAAGAGACATCAAGTTGAGCTTGATTGCCATTTCTCGTTTGGATTATATAATTCTCAATTTTCGAAATAATTTCATTTGAGCTTTCATTGCCCGTAAGACTGCTGATATCAAAAACTTTACCTGCATTATTTGCTGTATCTACAGTTGTATTTGAATTGTTCATGAATTGCGATTGCGAAGAAAATTGTTCAGAGCTATTGGCATCTGTATTTCCAAACATAATATCTTGCAACTTCATTTCTTGACTTGGAGCATTCACAACTCCAGGTAGTGACTGCTCTACTTTTTTATTAAACATTGACTCACTAATAGGCTTATAAGCTTGCTGGGCCGCTGTTTTTTTCATTGTAGGGCTTTGCTGTGCCATAAAGTCATTTAAATTAAGTAAGTTAGTTTTTTCATTATGTACTTGATTCGTAGTTGTCTGTTTTATATTTTTATCTGCTTTAACTTGCGGATGCGCCAAAGTCATTGCTGCGGCACTCATCACTCTAGGACGTTCAACGTTTCCTTCTTTTAAGGTGACAGCTGCCATCTGATCTTTAACAGGAGCATCCTGATTAAGTTTTGATATTTTCTCTAATTTTGTTTGTCCAACTTGCTTAATCGTGGCCGGCTTCTCTCCATTTTTAAGTAATTGGAGAAGTTCTTTATTTTCCAATTTACTTTCAGTGTGAGTATCTTCTACCACCTCACCATTTACCATGGCAAAAGAAGAATTACTTTGAGTACTGATCGATTCTTTACTTTGTGTAATATTCTGATTACCTTCCAACTGAGTCGCTGTGACACTATTATCTAATGAATTTTTCTGACCTTTGGCCAGTAATTCAAGTACGGCTTGAGGATCATGTCCATTCTGAGACGCTTCTAGCACCTGAGCGAAGTCCACACCTTGAGCAATACTTTCTGCTTCTAATAATTTTAATGTTTCTGGATCAAGATTTGAAAGGCCTTGAATATTACCCAACTTATCACCTAATCCGGCTGCTGCACCAGTTGCCTGGCCTGCTTGAAAATGGGTGGTGTTAAAAATATTCAAGTTCTATTTCTCCTAATATAGTCTCTCAGTATATTATTGTTGCATATTCAGATATTGTTTTTGAAGCCGGGCAGAAACTTCCTTATCCATTAAGTTAAATATTTTAGATGCCTTCGCCGGATCAATACGCTCTATTATCTTTATAGAAATATGTGAATCCTGTACTGACAGCAGATCAGCAGCTTTTTGCGGTTTCATATTAGAGATGACACTGACCAGTTGTTTAACTCGCATCTGCTGATTTCTCTTATTTTCATCCACACAACCAATAATCTTTTTCTTGGTAACCTCAAGTTCTTCAATTTTCTTTAGAAGTGACTCTTCACCTTTTTTTAATTGCTCTTCTCTTTTTAAGAGTGCTTGCTCTTTGTTCTTTAAAGAACTTTCTTTATCTAAAATCTCTCTTGTAAGCTTAGCTATCGACTTCTTTTTTATTAGGCTTATTTGACGGTCAACTTCAGTCTTAACTCTTTTCTCAAACTCTTGTTTAGCCTTCGCATCCATTTCTTGAGCGTTGACAAAACTTGCCAAGAAAAATATTAATGTCGCTACTAACCATTTCATTATTTATCCCTCTTTTAAACTTTGTTTCCAATTCTGGACATTTTCTTCGATCTCTTCGAACTGTTTTTTTTCTAAGTTCTTTCTATATTTAGTTTTATCTTTTTCTTTCATTTTCTCTACAACTTTAACATTTGCTCTTAATTGCTTAAGTTGATTGAACTTTTCTTGCACTTGCTCATTCAACCTACCTATTTCGTTATTTATAAAATCAATATGCGCCGTTTTTCCCGAAATAAAATATGGATAAAACTGTATGGACTGACCACTCATCCCATCTTTTAACCCTACTTCTTGAGATTTATAGGCTTCATCAATTCCCTTGCTATGTTCTTGCAGCTGTCTCTTTAATTCAGTAATTTGAACTTGCAAACGCCCAATATCCATCTTGCAGCGATCTTCTTTAAGCTTTCTAATCTTTAAAACTGGGTCTAGTTTGAATTTGTAGCCTTTCATTATTCTTCACTGTCCATAAAATTAGGATCAACTTCTGTTTCACCTTTTCTGGCGATTTCAACCATACGATCATAAACATCATCAATATTTGATGCGTCCTCTACTCGCTGTCTCAATAAGTTTTCAAGATCATTGAATATAATAATTGCCTTATCAACTTTAGGGTTGGTTCCGCGGGCATAAGCACCTACATTAATTAAGTCTTCTGATTCGGTATAAGCAGCTAGTAAGTCCCGTAAGTGACCCGAGACAATAGTATGCTCTCTTGCGACGACCTTGTTCATTACCCTGGAAACGGATTCCAGAACATCAATAGCAGGGTAATGATTTTTAGCTGCAAGTGCACGACTTAAGACAATATGTCCATCTGCAATTGCTCTTACCGCGTCTGCAATTGGTTCATCCATATCCCCACCTTCAACTAGAACTGTATAAACCCCTGTAATCGTCCCCGCATTTTTCTTGGTACCGGCACGTTCCATCAATTTAGGAAGTTTGGCAAAAACTGAAGGTCCATAACCTTTTTGTCCCGGTGGTTCACCTGAGCTCATACCGATTTCTCGATTGGCCATGGCAAATCTGGTTACAGAGTCCATCATTAAAATTACATCATTATTTTGATCTCTAAAATATTCCGCAATTGTTGTTGCTGTGTATGCTGCCTTAGCACGTATCAGTGGAGACTTGTCTGAAGTAGCAACCACGATAACAGAGCGCTTCAAGCCTTCTTCTCCTAGATCACTTTCGATAAACTCTAAGACCTCACGCCCCCGCTCTCCAATCAGTGCTATCACATTAACATCTGCAGTTGTGTTTCGGGCTATCATTCCCATCAAGGTTGACTTCCCCACACCTGAACCGGCCATAATCGCAATACGCTGGCCCTTACCTACTGTTAAAAAAGCATTAATGGCATTTACCCCAGTGTCTAGTGGCTGACGAATCGTTGGTCTATCGAGTGGATTCAATGGAGTTCCAAAAATAGATCTCACTTCATCAACTTCAGCAATAGGCCCTTTACCATCAATAGGTTGTCCTTGAAAATCAACAACTCTTCCTAGCATGGCCGATGATACTTTAAGGGTTGTGGTTAATTCTCGCAGATAAATTTTGGTTTCTGAATTTATGCCAGGTAAATCTTCATAAGGCATTACTTTACAACGATCACCATTAATTCCTACAACTTCACCTAAACAACTTTCCCCGGTTTGTGTTCGAAATTCTACACAACAGCCCATAACAGCACGAGGTAAGGTAGCTTCATAGAGCATCCCATGGCTTGCTAAAACTTTCCCTATATTTTGATACGGTGTACTCGACTCAAAATCACGATAAATTTGTCGAAAATCCAGAACTTCATTATTCATTTAGCCCCACATTTTGAAAAAGTCTATCTATTGTCTCAAACTGTGCTTCTAATGAACCATCAATCACAGTATTCTCAGACTCCAATTTAATTCCATTAAATTTCATATCCAGATCACTTTCTACTCTCACATTAGTTAAACGCCCAACTTTTCTTTCAACGATCTTAATAACTTCAGGGATATAACCAAAAGAATCCTGATTCACATGCAAGACCAGGTTACTTTTAGAGTTAATTTCGTGAATTAATTTTTCCAGTAACCTTGCCAAATAGTATTTCTCATCAACTTCTTTTAAGATAACCCATTTAGTTAGATTTTTAACCATACGGTAAGCATCATCTTTAGCTTTACTTAATATCTCTAGAGAGTCTGTCTGTATTTGTTCAATTCTATTAGCACATTCATCAAGCTTATGATCGAACTCAACCTTGGCTTCGGTGTAAGCTTTTTCATGTCCTTCGGCCAAACCTTTCTCAAATCCTTTTTCATACGCTTCTTTTTCTAATGCACTAACTCTTCTTTCAACTTCTTGAGCAACCGCATTTTGATAATCTTCTTCAGCCTGACGATTAAGTCCTCTATGTTCTTTAATAACTTCATCAATATTAAAGGATGAAGCTGCTTCGAACTCCCGTTCCAATCTAATAACATCTTCAGTTATATTATGTTTAAAGCTGCTAGCATCACTAAGTGCTTCTAACTCAAAACTTTCCAACTCTTCACTATTTGGAGTTTCAGATGGAACGAGTTTGCCAAACTCAAATGCGGTAACGTTGCTAGTATTTTTTCTAAGTACAGACATATGCTAATCCCCTCATTCTATACGAATGAATCTCCTTCTCCACCGCGACTAATAACTGCCTTACCTTTCGCTTCAAGATCCTTAATCTGCTGAACAATTTCTTGCTGTGCTTTCTCAACATCAGACAATTTCGTAGGCCCAAGTGCCTCCAAATCCTCTTGTAAGAGAGTTGCTGCTCTGTTAGACATATTTTTAAATAGCATGGACTTAATTTCTTCAGGAGCTGTTTTAAGTGCAATTGTAAGTTTCTGGTTATCAACCACTTTAAGAAGCTCTTGAATCCCCTTACCATCAACATAAACAAGGTCTTCGAATACAAACATGAGCTTTCTAATTTCTTCTGCAAGTTCAGGATCTTTTTCTTCAACTCTTGCCATAACGTTTTTCTCAGAGTTTTTATCCATCATATTTAACATATCAGCGATTGGCTCAACCCCACCAAGTTGTTGCGTATCAATAGAACCAAGAGTTGATAGTTCTGTTTTAAGGACATCATCCAACTGTGCTATTAGTTCTGGTGAAACAAAATCAAGATTTGCTACCCTTAGAACAACTTCCGCCTGTAAGCCTTCCGGTAATTTTTTGAGAACATCTACTTTCCTCTCAGTAGCTAAGTGAGCAATAATCAAGGCAATTGTCTGCGGATGTTCATTAATAAGAAAGTTTGCCAATGTTCTGGTATCTACCAGTTCAAGGGACTCAAGTGTATTAGCGGAACCAACTTCAACAACTTGACCTAGTAATTGCTTGGCCCTGTCTTCACCCAGTGTCCCTAATATAAAATCACGACCTTTATTTTCCGAGAATAAGAGATCTGCATCCTCATTAATTGCAGAATAAAACTCTTCCAGTACTCTTTTTACCATCCAAATAGGAGACTTGGTTAAAATCGCCATCTGATTGATAAGGCGCTTAACGTCGTTATCCTTCATATACTTAAAGATAAGTTTTGCAGGACTAGGCCCTAAGGCACTCATCAAAATCGCCGATTTATCGAGCCCACTCAGTAAGGCAAACTCAACATCTGGATCTAAAGTTTTCTGTGGATCTGCCACGTTTCTCTCCTATTCTTTATTACGCAATTTCTCTACTTGTTTCTACAGAGTGAATCATTTCATGTACAACTTGAGCCGCCTTAGCAGGATTAGCTTCAACAAGATTAATGATTCTTTCTCGCAACATATTTCCTTCTACTTTCTCAGGATTCATTTTATCTTCTATCGTTGGCAATGCATCTTCCAGACCTGGTAGTTTTTGATTGGCCTGAATTTTTTCCAATTCTTCAATTGTTTTAGGTAGAAAGTCCTCAATAGACTCAACAGTATTCTCTGTTACCCATTGAATGAATGGACGGATAACAACAAAGAAAAGTAATGAGATAAGAACCCCAATCATTAAATACTTAGTTAAGTTTTTAATGATTTCTCTATTTTCACGTTGTCTTAAAATAGCTTCCGCTTCGGATAAATCTTCCTGTGCGAACTCCATATTTTTAATAACGACCTGGTCACCTCTCGCTTGATTAATTCCTATCGCAGAAGCAATAATCGCTTTAAAATTGTTTATTTCCGCTTCTGACCATGGCTCGTATTTGGAGAGAGGAACCCCGTCTTCATTTACAACAACTTCGCCATCTTCATTTAAGACTGGAACTCTTTTTCCATCGATCATGACTGCAACAGAGACTTTTTGGATTTCTGCCGTTGGGTTTTTAGATTTTGTTATTACTTTTGGTACATTATAATTTCTTGTTGTTAAGGACTTATCCACATTATTACGCGTTTCAGGAATACCAGGCTGAGGCTTTTCTCCAGGAAGATTACTTCTTGCTCCAGGTATACCTTGTGGAGAGGGTCTTGACCCCTGTAAGTTCTGCTTATTGGCAACTTCCGAAACAACTGCCGCATTTTCACCATCGTATGAGGTTTTCGTTTGGAAAGACTCTGTAAAGTCCATTTTCACATTTACCTTAGCAATGACTTTTCCTTCTCCGACAACCCTTTTTAATATCTCTTCAACTTGATTTTCATATTGTCTATTTACTTTAGATTCTATCGCCAATCTATTTGCCGTATACTGAGACATTTCATCGCCAATATTCTCTGTTAGCTTTTCCCCTTTCGAGCTTATAATGACAACATTTTTAAGGCGCATCCCATCAACACTGGCAGAGACTAGATTTTGTACTCCTTTGATTTCAGCTTTTGTTAAAGTTGAACCCCTATCTAAATCAAGAACAACCGACGCACTAGGTGGTTTCTTTTCAGTAACAAAAGGACTTGACTCCGGTAATGAGAGGTGAACTCTTACTCGCTTAACACCTTTAATATGCTTAATTGTTTTCATCAACTCACCCTCTAGGGCCCGTTGCTTATTTATTTTTTGTACAAAACTTGTGGTTCCAAATGCTTGTTTATCAAAAACTTCATAACCAATAGTCGAATTAAAATCGACACCCATTTTGGCAATTTCCAAGCGTACATTATCAACTTGATCTTCTGGTACGAAAATTTCTTTTCCCCCATCGCTCAGATTAAATTCTATTTTTCCATTATTCAAGATCTGCTGAATTTTTGCTGAGTCAGCTGCCGTCAATTCAGAATAAAGCAACTTGTATTGGGTTTTCGAGGCCCAGATTATAAGCATGGCCATGGCAAAACAAATCACCCCGGCAATTGCAAATAAGCTGATCCTTTTGCGCCTATCCAGAGACCGGTAAAACTCGATAAAATTTTGAACTACTTGATTTAAAAAATCTTGCAAGAGAATCCTCCTGATTCAAAAGCGTTTAAAACATCTACAAGTTATACTTGCATCTTCATTATTTCTTTATAAGCATCTATTACTTTAAGCCTAATTTGGTTCATTTGCTTAAAGGCAATATCAGCTCTCTCTACTGCCAATAAAGTTTCGTGGATATTTTTTGACTCTCCACTTGCCAGTCTTTGCATTGCCACATTCGCATCTTGCTGTATGTGATTCACTTTAGCAATTGAATCTGTTAAAAAGTCACCAAAGGATTTTGGAGAAGAAGAGCTCTCTGTCAATTCCGGAAACTCTCCTCTAAAATCCATTTTATTGTTTAACTCAATGGATTTGGACCAGTTATTTACACCGTAACTTTTAAGCGTATTAGACATCTGTGAAATATTGTTTATTGCCATAACTTAAAATCCTTTAATTAACGTCCTATCTCCAAAGCCTTTTGGGCCATGCTTTTTGTTATTTTCATTGCTTTTAGGTTTGCTTCGTATGCTCTCTGAGCTGTTAATAAATCGGCCATCTCTACCATTACATTAATATCTGGCATTGCAACATACCCTTCCTTGTTTGCATCAGGATGTGTTGGGTCGTATTTTAAAACAGGAGGTTTGTCACTATTAACAACCTCTGTTGCGTGTACCGTCTGTGCAGTGGCATCAATCTCACCCTCAAGAATTTCACCAAAGCTTTCTCTAGCGGGTTCCGATCCAAAAACAACTTCTTTTCTGCGATAGGGACCACCTTCTGCAGTCCTGGTTGTCTGAGCATTAGCAATATTAGAGTTGATGGCCTCAGTTCTTTTTAGATTTGCCCTCAATCCACTTGCACTAATTCTCATACTTTTTAATAAATCCATAATTTATCCTATCGTTCAGAATTGATCGTATACTTCATCAAACCTAATTTTTTATTCATCAATTGTACGATCGTGTCATACATAATTTTGTTATCCGCCATCATGGCCATTTCTTCCTGAACATCAACGGTATTGTCATTCTCCCTCACCACACCATTTGGATCTTCGTACACTTCTGGCTGTAGGTTATCAAAACCTCCATTTCCAACATTAAAGTGTTTTTCATCCTCAACTTTCATGGTCAGATTCCCATCTACATCCAGCGCCCGGGCCAAGGCTTTTTCAAAATCAATTCTTTTAGCCTTATAACCAGGAACATCTTTATTTGCGACATTAGATGAGATGATTTCCTGTCTCATTTCTCTAAATTTAGCTGCTGCCGCCAGGGCCTGTAATGTTTTATCGTTAACGTCCATAAAATTCCTATCTTAGGTTAACAAAATAGTTATTACCTTCACCTCTGTACTCATTAATCTTATTTCTTAATGTTCTAATCGAAACACCTAGAATTTTAGCTGCCTGAGTTCTATTTTCAGAAGTGTGAATTAGTGCTTTTTTGATAAGTAGTCTTTCAGCTTCTTTAAGCGACATAATTCTCATTCCATCTTCATCCGTGTCATTTGCAACAGTCTCAGCTTTCTTCTCTCCAACCTCAATTGCGCTTACATCAACTAGGCTTTCTGTTGTATTAGCAACAGTGCTCTCAATAACTGACCTTAATTCAGCAATATTATGTGCCCAGTAAAAACTAGCAATTTTCTTTTTAGCCTCTTCCGTAAAAGAAACTTCCGCTCTATTGTTTGCTCTTGCATACTCGTTTGCAAAATGTGCTGCAAGTTCTTCAATATCACTTCCTCTTTCTCTTAATGGAATCAATGATATTTGTGAACCTGAGAAATAAGTATAAAGAGCTCGGTAGAAGCGTCCTGCTCCCACATATTTAGAAAGATTCTTAGAAGTTGTGGCCATAACTCTAACATCCAAATCATAGTCACTTAGCTCTTGTAGAATCTGATATAGTCTTTTTTGAAATTTTTCATCTAGAGCATCAATATTAGATAAAATAATCGCTCCGCCATTTGCTCTTTCCAGAACACCTTTATTAAATCGACCCTCTTCATCTCTATGTCCAAGAACTTCATTTTCTACCGCTTGTGCTTCTAGTGAACAGTCTACAATTAATATAGGGGCTTCATTTCTTACTGATTGTTGATGGATGAAGTGGCAAATTGATTTTTTACCAGTACCAGATTCTCCAACAATTAAAACTGGTGCTTTAGTAACTGCAACATTCTTTGCAAATTCAACTGCTTTGATTACTTTCGGGTGATTTCCTACCAACCTTAATTCTGATGCAAACATTAGACCTCCTGTCTTTGTGTTATTTATAGTGTTCTATTATTTAATTCAAGCGCCGTTAATTCTGAACGCGCCAATCCCTTTAAATAATTCGGAACTTCTTTTTCTGAAATAAGCTCTTCCAATAAAGCCTTTCCGGCTTGCTTATTTTCAGTATTAAGTAGCGATACTCCTCTCAAATACTTCACTCTATACCCATAAGTACTCTCTTTGTTTTCATCTAAAAACTCTGATGTTTTAGTACTTAATAGTGCATAATCTATTTTCTTATCAGCAAACAAGCTTTCAATATATAGATAATTCGCTCGCTGTAGAATTTCACTGAATTTCTCGCCCCCACTTCTACGAATGTCATTAATTAAAGCAGCAGTGTGCTTTCTAAACTTTGTCGGTTGTGCCGACTCATATAATGACTCTAAGTAAACTTCCAGCATCCTGCTATTTTGCTCCGGTGTTAGCATATTTTTTAAATTGGGACTAATAAGCAAAGACTCCATGCTTACCACACACTCATTATATTTTTTCAATTGATACGAAACAAGTCCCTTGTAATATTTATAGTTAATATTTCTATTATTCTTATTTTCTTCTAGATAACGGTCTAGCCCCTTATAATCACCTTTTTTTAGGTATTTATTCATTTGCAGTTCTGCTAAATAGTCTTTAATTGAAATATTCTTATGTGCTTTTACCCATATCGGAAACTTACGAACCTGATGACTTTTTAGGATGGTTAAGTCTTTTACGGCCCGCTGGTATGAATCAAACAAGCCCAAGTTCAAAAAGCTATCGCTTACAATAAAATTCATATATGGATTTCTTGCTACTTTCGTCTCATAACGGTTTTTATAAACTTCCCACACTTTGACAGCACGGGCATAGTCTTTTTTAAGATAAGATGCCTGAATTATTCCCAGTATAATTTCAGCTCCATCAGCATTAAAACTTCTTTGGTCTACTCTTCTCAAATTTTCAACGGGAAGAGTAGACAAGTAAGCCAGCGCCTCTTCGTATTTCTTTGAGCTTATAAATGTTCTCAAGCGAGTTAGCCATAAAAGCTTCTGCAGCTTTGGCTCATTATTTCTTAGAGTTTGAATATTGATACTATCTATAAAAGCAATTGTTTCTAAATCACTTTTATCAAGTTGCTTATTTCTGGCAACTCTTAGCCCCACATAACGTAACTTTGCCTCGTTTTGAACGATGATATCTGAAGATTTATTTATTGCATCTCTATAAAGTTGGATCACTTTCTTATACGGTTCATTTAGTAAATCATAAGAAAGGGCCAATCTCAGACGGGCGTGATTAGAATAAGTATTATATGAGTACAAATTAATAAATTCATCATATAGTTTTACGGCTTTTTTGTATTCGGCATGTCTAAAATATGCTTCTGCCGTATTGTAAAGGATTGAAGGATGAACGGGCTTAACTAAAGCAGCTTGATTTGCCTTATAACTTGCTAGGACCTGATTGGTGTTATCTTTACTTAAATTGATAAAACCAATATAGGCCAAGCCTACCTGTTTTGGCAGCACCCTTATCACTGCTTTATTTTCCAAGAATGTCTTTATTTTATCTATTTGCTTTAGATGAGCTAGCGAATTGAGAATAACCTGTGAGCTAAAGATAATCATTTCATCGTCGAATGCTTCAGAGGCATCAACATATAAACTTTTTGCTCTATTTAGTGCTTGAATATGATCATTTTCATTTCGATAGTACTGGATTAAATATCTTAAAATTGCTTTTTTAAGCTCATAATCTTTTGTCGTGTCCAAAGCGTTCGTCAAAAGGTTTCTGGCAGCTGACATAATACCTTTTTGACTGTAATCAGCAGGAGGTAGTATCTCTCCCTCTGCATCCACTTTACTTCTATATTCAGGCTTTAATTCATTTTTTATCGTATTGCGAATCATGGATACGGCCTTCATAAAGTCATTAATATCTTTATTTGCCCTTCCATACTTTTCTTCGAATAGCTTAATTGAACGGGTCATTAAGCCCCATTCTTTTTTACGATAGAAATTAATACTTAGCTGTAAATGAGCTTCTCTCTTATCATCCAGATATTTTCTATCTTTTACCTCATAGAGAAAATCAGGAGCCTTATTTCCCAGTTTAATATCTTCAGTCAATGGTGGGATAAGTGCCGTGTAATCCCAGATAAATGCAGCTCCATATCTAAAATCACGAAATTGCCCACCAGTTTGTTTTTCAATTACAGCGTCTGGATTAATAATATTAAACTTTCCAGTCTTTTTTATCGCCAATAAGTTTGCTGCTTTATTGCTTTTCTTTTTTATTTTTTTCTTTTGTTTTTTTACCGGATTAAGCTTTGCCACTTTAATCTTCTTAGGCTTGGCAGTTAAAGCAGCTTCTTTGGTGTTAACCATGTCCTGATTAATCCAAAAATCTAATACATGTCCGCCTTGATTAGCTTTGTAAAAGCTAAATAGCTCTATTGAATTATCCTTTAAATCTATTTCTAATTTAAAAGGCTCTCCTGGGGTTTTTGCAGGAATAAACTTGTAGTTTGCATGGTAACTTGGATCTTTTTTAAGTTTGATAACGTCAGCTGAAAATCTCTCAAAGAAGTCTGGATCGAGGCTTTGGATGATGACCTTTTGACCTTTTTTATTGACTCTGATTTGTTCTTTATCTGCTAGGACTTTCCAACGAAGATGGGTTTTGTTATTGAGCTGTTGAATGGTTTGGGCAAATATGGCCTCAGAAAAAAGACCCAAAGATATAAGGAATGTCAAAATTTTGAAAACTGACTTCACCCAAAAACTTCCTGTTAATATTTTAAACTGACCTAACATCCTATTAAGCCAATACTTATAAACATTGTACTATATTTTTAAATCGAAAAAAGGAAAATTTTACTCCTAGGCATTTTTTTTCCTGTCAACATTCCATCATCAATATAATCTGTTGAAATATCTAGAAGAATAGCTGAGAGGATATCTCAAAGATTTCATAAAAGCTGAATGTAATTGCCTGTCTTAAGTTCTGCAAAGAGGCCATCATCGATAAATAATTTTTTAATTCCATCCTGAGAAAAATACTTCTCTATTTCATCCTCAAGAGCAATGACTCGCTTCAAGTACTCCTTATTATATAGATCTATTCGTCTGCCAAATCTGTCTTGAAATGTAGGTCGGCGCTGATACGTTATCAATTCTAAATCCTCAAATCGCTGCAGCCACTCAACTTCCTTCTTTAATAGCGGATGATAATAGTTAAAAACTAATCCCAAAGACCTTTCTTGCTGCTGTATAAACCAATTTCCTATGTTCTGCTGCCAATGGATATCAGGAGCTATAGGCTTAATTTTATATTTTACAATTTCGTTATGATGACGCTGAAGAGAGGTTTTAAATCTTTTAACCTCTAAAATACCTTCCAAACCATTCAAAAAATCCAAAAGCTCTCCATGGGACTCACATGCATAGAGAAAAATTTCCTTTTGTTTTCTGGCCATCTTAAAAAGCTTAGCAAGCACCTGATTTAAGACTTTACCCACAGGAAAGTATAAATAATATCCATAAGCTTGAGGTAACTCAGCAGCGCCAAGATCGGTACAAATAACTTTCTCGCTACAAGCACCAATCGACTGTAGGCCATCTTTGGCACAGTTTACTCGATGCTCACTAAGTTCAAGACTAAGACAGGAGTTTAACCCCAAATATTCGGACAATAATGTACCACGAGCATAGCCTGCCCCAAGATCGACCAATATTTCTCCCCTCGGTAGGTCTTGTAAAATTTGAAAATAATCCAGATAGGAAGTCAGAAGGGCCTGTTCGTTTAGACCAGCATACACTTCTGGATTACCAGAACTAACCTGAGATTCTGCATCTTTAAGATTAGGATAAAATAAACGGTCCAATTGCTTATCAAAAGCAAAGTTTCGAGTGTACTCAGGTTGTTCCAGCAATTTTCTTATTTCTTGCTGGATTCCTTTTGCTGAAAATTTCATTAGATATGTAGCGACTTCTTTTTCATTTTCTCAATAAGAGTTGTTCTATTCAGATTAAGAAGCTTAGATGCTTGATTTTTATTACCCTCAGTATAACCCAAAGCCTGAATAATCAATGAATCTTCGATTTCAGAAAGTACTTTCTTTAAATCAATACCATCTTTAGGAAGTTCAAAAATTTGCTTATAATGCTCAGTTGCCAGTGGATTATGTCTGAAAATTTTTGCAGGTAGATCTTCTGGTAAGATTTCATTTCCACCACGTAGGATGACCAGTCTTTCCACGATGTTTTCTAGTTCCCGCACGTTTCCCGGCCAATCATAGCCCATTAACAACTCAATTGTTTTAGGTGCAAAAGTAATCATATTGGAACGGTCTGCACTAACAAATCTATCTACAAAGTAAGAGACAAGCAGAGGAATATCTTCTTTTCTCTCTTTTAAACTAGGTATCTTGATCGGAATTACATTTAAACGATAATAAAGATCTTCCCGAAAGCTGCCCTCTTCTACCATAGTCTCAAGATTGCGGTGGGTAGCAGCAATCACTCTCGTATTTATACTGATAGAAGTATTTGCACCAACAGGTTCAATTGTTTTATTTTGTAAAACTCTTAACAATTTCACTTGTAAAAGTTGAGGCATATCCCCAATTTCATCCAGAAAAATAGTTCCTTGATCAGCGATTTCAAAGCGTCCCTTTCTATCTGAAATGGCACCAGTAAATGCACCTTTTCTATGTCCGAAAAGTTCGCTTTCCAGTAAGTCCCTGGGAATAGCACCACAGTTTACGGAGACTTGTTGTTGCTCTTTACGACTTGATAAACGATGAATGGCACTCGCAACTAACTCCTTCCCCGTTCCTGATGCTCCCGTAATTAAAATAGTAGACTCTGTTAATGCTACTTTTTGAATGCGATCAAATACATCTTTCATCGCTTGAGAGCGTCCGATCATTTCACAAAAAACATCGGATTCAGTTGGAGCTTCGACACAAAAATCTCCTGGTCGACTCTGGCCAATCTTTTTGACTTCTCTATCTGTTGATTTCAATAAATTAGTCTTTATACCAAGCTTATTAGTAATAGCTTCCATCACAAGCTTCTGTAAATTTTCCAGCTCAAAAGGCTTAGTTAAGTAATGATAAACACCTTTTTTAGTGGCAGCAATTGCAGTTTCAATTGAAGCAAAACCTGTCATTGCGATAGAAACAAAATTAAATTTTTTCTCTTTCAGATTATCAATCAAAAGTAAGCCATCCGCCCCATGCTCCAGACTAATATCTGTAATAAGACAAAAAGGTATATTCCGATTAGGGATATTTAAAAGATGATTCAAACAATCAAGTGAACTGGTAAACAAGTCAACCTGACAATTTAAACTTTTCATAAGATATTTTTTGATACTTAAACCTAAGATCTTATCGTCTTCGACAATAATAATTTTTGGGTTGAGTCCAAACTCTTCCAACTCATCCCCATGAGACTTTGGTTTTATTGTATCGGAACCATCCGTGTACGTGTTGTGTAGAAACTGTAAGTCATCCATTAACTTTTTCTCCTATCTCTCAGCTAAAATGCTAGCTAAGTTAGGTACCTGTGTCAAATTTTAGACACCCAGAAAAAACTATCACTAACTTACTTTCTTAGATAAGCTTTTGAAAATTCAATCAACGAGTTAAATACCAGACAAAATTCATCAGAGCTTTCACCGATTTTTCAGGCCCACCTGCAAAATAATATGCCACGGTGCAAACAAGACAAAAAAGCGCAATAGAGGAACAAACTAAAATCATCCGCTTTTTCTTTCTAATCCAAAATAGATAAGCAAATTCTCCAGCTATTAACAAACCTGGGATAGACCAAAAAGGAGTATAGCGGGCCAAAAAATATATTTCACTCATAAGTTAATCATACCTAGCTTCCACATAAAAAAAAAGCCCTCGGCAAGCGAGGGCCTTATAAATAAAAAAGTTATTTATTTTAGAATCTAGATTTTAATTCATCTAAATAAGTAAGCTCTTCCCAAGGAAAGCTTCCTTTATTTCCTTCACGTCCAAAATGTCCATAAGCGGCCGTTTCAGCGTAAATAGGTCTTAATAAATCCATTCTTTGAACAATTGCCTTAGGTCTCATATCAAAGATATCATTTACTGCTGCAGTAATTGCATCTTGATCAACTTTATTGGTTCCAAAAGTATCTACTAAAAATGACATTGGCCTAGAAACACCAATAGCATATGCAACCTGCACTAAGGCCCTGTCAGCTAATCCAGCAGCAACAACATGCTTGGCCACCTGTCTTGCAGCGTAAGCAGCTGATCTATCGACCTTACTTGGATCTTTTCCTGAAAAAGCTCCTCCACCGTGAGCTCCATGCCCACCATAGGTATCAACAATAATTTTTCTTCCAGTTAAACCAACATCTCCCATTGGTCCGCCAATCACAAACTTTCCAGTTGGGTTGATATAGATTTTGGTTTCATTATCAATAAGATTCGGGTCTACAACTTTGTTTATAACTTCTTCTCTTACTGCTTCATGCAGTTGTTTTTGAGTTACACTTTCAGCGTGTTGAGTTGAAACAACAATCGCATCTAAACGCTTCATTACACCATCAACATATTGAGCTGAAACTTGAGTTTTTCCATCTGCTCTTAGCCCTGGAATAATATTTTCATGTCTAACTTTCGCTAGTCTATGGGCCAGTTTATGAGATAAATCAATTGTCACTGGCATTAATGAATCAGTTTCATTAATTGCATAACCAAACATTAAGCCTTGATCACCGGCACCTTGGTCAAGATCAACACCTTCACCTTCATTTACCCCTTGTGCAATATCTGGAGATTGTTTATCTAGAGCAAGATTTACTCCACAAGTATTACAATCAAACCCTTTATCAGAATGATCATATCCAATTTTTCTTACAGTATCTCTCGCTATTTGGTGATAATCGATTTGGGCATTAGTTGTTATTTCACCTGCAATTTGAATAAGTCCAGTTGTGATCATTGTTTCACAAGCAACTCTCGATTGAGGATCTTGCTTCAACAAGGCATCTAGAATTGAATCAGAAATCTGATCAGCAATTTTATCCGGGTGACCTTCAGTAACAGACTCAGAAGTAAAAATATAATTTTTTAACATTAGACGCTCCCTCACTATCTAAAAAACTCATTTTTGTCATATAAATAAAAAATACACTAGTGGGGATTTATACATCGAAAAATACGGCTTAACAATTAATTTTTCTTAGAAAAATAAGCAAAGAGATGGGGGTTACGATAGTCATAAAACTCGGGGACTCCCTTAGTCCATCTCATGGAATAAACTTTATCCCTAATTCTTAGCACCTCATGAGTCACTCCACGAATATCTTTGAAAGTATAAAAATACTGGTAGCGATCTGCATAGTAATGGCTTCTTAAATGATTTTGGTGTGAAGACTTTAGACCTGGAATTTCTGGCAGCCTTTCGTAATCTCTCCATACCGAAGACATATCAATTTTTCCTAGCATAGAGATTCTAGAAAAGTAACGAAGAGCATTAAAATCACCATCATGAGATTTTATCGCCCGTAAAGCAAACTTCAAGTTCTGCTTTCTTATCGCTCGTCCACGTCGACTCATATCAGGGCAGAAAATCCCCGAAACGGCAGGTATGTAATGATAAGTAAAAGAAAACTCTCCCACTCTAAAAAGAACATTGAGCCAATGCTCATCTTCCCAGTCAATACTCTCTGGTAAATGCTTAATCAGCTCTTGCTTTTTACTTAGTTGGTTATAAAAATCGTGTCCCACTCTGTTTAAAACGACTTTAGCGACACTTGTTCTTTCCAAACCGAATGGCCCATCAAGAACCCCTACTTCATGGACGAGAATAGTCTCTAAACTAAAAAGAGCTTTATATAACTCCTTTCTTTTTACCCAAAAAGCGTAAGCTTCAGCCTGTTTTTTATAAACAAAGTTTCTTAAGTTATAGGCTGCTTCATTCTCTTTTTTTACCAAGAATTTTGCCTTATCTTTATTTTTGGTTTCTAACAATTCTTGATAGAATCTAAAAGTTGCTTGTGCTCGAGAACTCCATTCATTTAAACGCGCAAGATGAACTTTCTTACCTCTCGTAAGTAATTTCTCTAAGTGTCTTTCAATCCACTCTAAATCATATCTTATATTCTCTGTTAAAAAATCATTCGCTTTATTTAAAGACAAATACAAAGTATCTAAGGCCGTTCTGATATATTTATCTGGGCGTGATCTATCCGGATCATAGGCTCCATCTTCAGTAATTTTTCTATAAAAGAATATTTCATTTGCTTTCTTTTTATTCTTTTTTCCCTCTTTTTCTTTATATAGCTCGTACTGACTTCTATTTGCTAAATAATCATTAGGAAAGTTATAACTTTTCATGAAAAAGATTTGATCCATAAAAATATCAAACAACTTTTTCAATTGAGTCATCTCAATACGTGATTCACGCAAAATCTTTTCTTTATCATTCTTAGTAATCGCTTGATTGTACTGTTTTTTAAGGTTCAACAAACTTGTCACTTTAGTGTTAATAGGCTCACTAATCAAAGCATAATTAGGAAAGCTTTTTAACTTTTTCAAGTTCTCAATTTGCTTGTCTAGAAACTTAATTTTTTTTTGAAAGTGATGCATATTTTTAATAATAGCTTGCCTATCGATATCATCACCTAATTTAGGTAAGTAAAAGCCTTGGCCTCGATATAATTTCAATAATTTTTCATACCTTGCCTGGTCCCCAGGCTCACACACCTGCTTAAAAAATTGAGCATGTTCTTTGTTATAGTCATTTATAATTTTATAAATATTTCCATTCCAATCAATCGGACGCTCGTATTCCGAAGCTGCGTAGCTACTGAGCAATACAGTGATGATCAATACAAAACTAGCTAAGAGCTTTAACAAAGTCTGACTCCCATAAACCTAAGCATGTACGATTACTTAAGATTAAAAATACTGCATTCTCACTAACCCATTTATCTAATTGGGCTCTTAATTCATCCAAATTATCAACCCGTACGCTTTCAATACCTTTCTTGTTCAGTCCCTGTACAATCTGATCTGCATCCAAATTCTCAGAGTTTTGAACGGTTGTCCTCAAGGGGTTAACCGCCAGGATAACTTTGTCAGACAACTCTAATGACTTTTCAAACTCACTTTGAAATACAGAGCTTCTGGCAGTAGCGGACACCGGCTCAAACACAGTAATGATTTCTTTACCCGGATATTTGGTTTTAATCGCCTCTAAAGTGAGAGTAATCGCTTTAGGGTGATGAGCAAAATCATCTATAACCAAAGTTTTCTGGTAATAACCTCTTTCTTCTTGGCGTCGTTTTACCATTCCCAACTCTTGCACACACGCTTGCAATTCTGTTGTCGAGTATCCAAGATTTTTTAATATCTGTAAGCATGCACTTATATTTAAGATATTATGAGTTCCAATCACATTCGTTTCAAAAGTCACATATTCATTATCTAACTTTAGCTTGAATTTTGTTTTCCCTTTTAAAGTCTCTATTTCTTTGGGCCCAATATCCGAACTTTGCCCATACATGATCCACTCTAAGTCAGAATGTTTATCCTTTAGATCCCAAATAGCAGAGTAATCATCATTGGCGACAACCACTCCTTTAAAATCATTCAAAACAGGATCAAATTCTTTTTTGATGTCCTCAATATCGCTAAATATATCAGCGTGATCAAATTCAAGGGAAGTTAGAATCATATGATTTAATTCATACAATCTGAATTTTGAAATTTTTTGAAAATAAGCACTATCATACTCATCAGATTCAATAACAAAGTAAGGGCTTTTGCCTAAGTGCGAAGGAGCACGTCCTTCAATAATACCCCCCACAAAATATCCAACATCCTCCCCCAGAGCTTCCATCATTTGTGAGAAGAAATAAGTTGTGGTGGTCTTTCCATGAGTTCCACAAGCACCGATAACTGTTTTATCCTTAAGAACGAATTCTCCTAGAAAACTTGGAAAAGAAGTAAAGGCCACTCCA
>JBFEUX010000408.1:0-1153 GCA_041547255.1 Bacteriovoracaceae bacterium | reverse complement strand
CCCAATCATAAGCGGTAATAAAAATGGAAAATTGATATGGGTAAGGGCATCTTTGATTTTAAAACTAAGCGCCAATTTTATAAATTCTTTATTTACTGAGCTAATAGCCTGGATCAGTTGGTCGTAGATACCAGTCACCAATGCGACTGTTCCTCCGGACACACCGGGGACAATGTCAGCGCAGCCCATGCAAAAACCCTTGGCAAATATAAGAGCATTCTTTTTATTGAGTGGCATTTTGCGAAGACTCTTCTTTGTCGATATTTAGTAGTTCATCAATCTCTTCAATGTCATATTCAGTGAGACCATAAGGATTTTCTTTATCATTTAAATCTTCATCGAGATATCTCTTACCAAAATTTTCTTCCAGTTCATCAAGAGACTCTTGTTGATCAACTCCAAAGTTTTTCTCAGTTTTATCAAGATCTTCATTTTCCAGCAGTTTATCTTCGTCCAGTCTGGCCTCGTTAAGCATTTTTTCTGCAGTTTCAAGTTCAGACTCGAGACGTTCTAGTGCTCTCAAATCTTTTTCATTCTCGGTAAGAACCGATTTTTCACGTTCTTGTCTTTCTAATTCGGCCAGCTCATCTTCGGTAAATTGAATTTTATCGGCCTTATCTAGCAATGAATCATTGAGATCATCCAGGTTGAGTTCTACGTCAAGCTCATCTAAGTCATCATCACCAAGTTTTCCAATTTTTGATCCTGCAATTTGGTCTTTGATACGAGTTGCCCGTGCTGCAGCTTCTTTTGTCTTGGTAACAGCGATATCACCAACTTCAAAATCACGGAATGAATTAGTTACTAGCGCGGTAGAGAAATTATCGGTTACAGTTAAAACTGTCAGTTCTCCTGACTTATATGTTGGATTCTCACTAATCTTAAGCCCAGTTCCTCTATCTTTAAATCCATAGACTTCAAAAATATTTCCAACCTCTACTCCATCAGCTCGTCCCCGATCGAGATAAATAACATCTCCCAGGGAAGCATATCGTTTTTTATCGTAGTAAGTACCAAAAATAACCGCTTCAATTACCCGTTGATTAAAACTTTGGGTGATGCGATCAATTTTAGGTGTGTAAACTGTAACTCGATCACCCCTTTGAATCATCTCGGAAGTTTCTATAATTCTTGCTTCCCATAAACCATTATG
>JBFEUX010000137.1:0-7737 GCA_041547255.1 Bacteriovoracaceae bacterium | reverse complement strand
CAGTAGCTGTTTCAGCTGTTGTTTCTTCTGTAGCTTCAACAGTTGTTTCTTCTTCCGCTTTCTGTGGGAATGAACAGTGAACAAGACTATCTTCTAGGTGCACATGTTGCTCCCACTCACATCCAGGAGGAAGAGTTACTTGCCCATAGTGCATGCTATCTCCCATTTCCATATGTGCAACATCGATATCAATATGTGAAGGAACATCTGCTGGTTTCGCCCAAATTTTTACTGTTTCGTGACTAAGCGAGATCGCCCCACCAGCTCTGGCACCAGGTGACTTACCAGGGTTAACCAAGTGAAGAGGTACTTCAACAATTGCCTTTTGACCTCTTTTTAATTTATGAAAAGATACATGAAGTAAATCACTTAATGGACTCCATTGAATTTCTTTAGTGTTTGCCATCCACTTTTGTCCTTCTACTTCAATTTCAAGCAAGTTTCCTTGCTCATGGTACATTTTTTTAAACTGTAATTTATCAATGAATAAATTTTGAGACTCCATATCTCCACTGTAAATTACCGCTGGAATTTTTCCTTGTTTACGCATTCTATTCAGATCTCCACTCGTGTGATTTGACCCTCTTGTTTCTGCTTTTAAAAATCCCATACAACCTCCTGTTCAGTTATTCTCATTAACTAATGATACCATATTCTAGAGGTGGGAAAATTAAGCAAAAATGACCACTTCTATGTAGTGGATCATTTCACTCAAACAAAGCAAAGTATTATTGAAATTTATGCCAAAAGGTAAAAGGAAAAGCCTTTTTAAAAGCAATGAAAGCAAAAAATAGACCATAAAAGTAATCATAAGTTTGCGCGATAAAGCTTGGATTTGGTGGTAAATTCCATTCAAAACTAAAAAAAATCCAATCCCAAATAAAATGCATGATACTCAGAATAACTAAACTACTGCCTGTAATATAAAGAGCACCAAAAATAATACCCCAAAAAAATAGACTTACGAAGTCAATCACATAATGACTGACATCAAAATGCCATAAACTAAATATAAGAGAAGATAGGATAAGAGCTTTTTTAGGCCCCATAAAGCTCACAAATCCCACTAGTAGCAAGCCCCGGAAGCTAAATTCTTCCCAAAACCCAACAATAAAGTTAACAACAAATTCAAACATAACACTGGAACTTCCTTTTACTACTGCGTTATGAAATACGAAAAACAGTAATATCTTTCCAATAATGAAGAAAATTATGAATTTTATATTTGGGTCCCATTTTTTTAAATTAAATAAGGCATCTTTTATTTTATAGTAACGCAAGACTAATATGATTGATGCTACCGCCCCCACAAAGCGAAAGATGGTGCTCAAACCTTCATACACCATGTAGTCAGCAATTGGATGTAGATCAAGTGCAGCTCTTAAAAACCATTTCCATATTTTGTAAATAACAAGAAGTACCAATCCCCAGATAAGGGCTTTTTGTGCTGTTGATTTAGATCCTATAATTTCGTGAAAATTTCGCATAACGTTTATTCGTAAGTAAAATCATCATGCCCGGGAATTTCTTCGGATTCAGGCTCAATCATATTGACCCCGAGATGTAGGATACGGGTTCCTGCCTCGCAGTTAGGACGCACATTTTTACCAATAACCACGCCACTACAATCGGCCACAATTTCTTCTTTGACTTGGCCAAAAACATCGTAGACTTTAGCAATAAGCTGTCCCTTTTTAACTTCATCGGCCAATTTGGGAAGAACATCCACAATGCCTCCCCGCCTGGAATAGAGCCAATAAGAATGGTCACAAATATAAGCATTGGTCACCATGTCTTTTACATCCCCAGGTAGCATTTTTAAATAGCGACAAGTATTGATGATTCCTTCCAAAGTCTCATCTATAAGTGAGTGTTGAAAGGCATTAGGATTTCCAATCTCAATAGTAATGGCCGGTATATTATTTTCGTTGGCCCAGGCCCTTAGAGTCCCCCCCCCATCATATTTTTGAACAATGATTTGGGGATTCTGCAAGTAGGCTAAAGTACGCGTTTCTTCATTCTCTAAGTCGGCCCTAATATAAAGGCTGTTAACTCTCCCATGACTTGCGGTATGTAGATCCAAAAGATAATCAAACTTACTGATGATTTTAGTTATTAATTGATGCACATATATCTGACTGGTAGTTCCGTGAGGCTTTCCTGGAAAAATTCTATTTAGATCTACATTATCAGAAAAATAACGCCGATTCATCAGGTAGCCAGGAACATTACTAATTGGTACTAAAATAAGTGTGCCAGCTAACTCGTTGGGATTAACCTCTTCAATAAGTTTATAGATTGTCGAGATACCATTAAGTTCATTACCGTGAACAGCTGCAGTTACTCCCAAAGTAGGACCTTTCTTCGCGCCACGAATAATTATGAGTGGAATTCTCCAGGGAACGCCTAAAGAGTTATCAGATAAATGCAAATGAATGCGATGACACTGTCCTCGTTTAAGCGATGATACTTTGAGCTCTTCCTTAGTCTTAATAACAAGAATTTTTTCCATACAATAATATTATGCTACAGCATTATCTCTTGTAAAAGAGTTTCGTCATTGTCTAGTGATTTAAACAACTTCATGCGAAAGCTTCCTTTTTTACTAATTAAGGTTTGGGCCATTTTATCTATCGCTACAATCGAAAGAATTGTTTGAATATAGGCTTCAATCAGATCATCTGTCCCTACACCCAAGCTATTGAAGTCTTTACGATCCATCAACATTAAGCGAGAGGTATCCGAATCCCATTGATTTGCAGCTTTTTTAACGGATAAATTGGTTCCAAGTACCTCCCAACTATTTTTAGGAGGGGTTGCTTCTAATGGAGACTTTGCCTTACGAGCATATATCGCACAAGGGAAAAAACCTTGAGGAGAGGAATAAACCATCATCCGCAAATCTGCGATGTAAATATTTCCTTTTCTGTTAGGAATGGTTCCAATATGAAAAAAACGACCATGCTCAGTAGTTGAACTCCACTCATAATGACCAATTAAGCTCTGCACAATAAACTGATCGTAAGCATAATCCCCTTGCATAAATTGCTCAAGCTCATCTTCATTGGTGATAGTGAAAACCCCTTGTCCAGCATTGGAGTAAGGAATTTTAACAACGGCCTTGCCGCCAAACTTTTGAACCCATAAAGGGATCTCCAGTTTACTCACATCCTTAATGGTTTCTGGAACATTAATTTTCAAGCCACTATGGGCAAGTTCAGCGTTATAAATTTCATAGGCTTTATTTGCCAGCAGTTTATTTCTTCCTCCCGCTAGACACACTAAAGGAGCATTATAAATAAAAGTTTTAGCAACAGTCGGAATTCTATTCCAAGGCTTTTGGGTAACATAGCGGAATGCGGCCCTAATAGGTATAACCTCTCCACTATCTAAGGTAAGCATCATCACTCCATTATCAAAGTGAACAAATTGCTCCTCCCCCTCAAAGTGCGGTATCAAATAAACAGTTTCCCCGGTGAGATCGGCGATGGTTTTAGCATAACCAGAGGTCTCCATATAATTTTTATCGTAAATAACGGCCAGCGCCCCCTTAGGTAAACGCTTTTTCTTCATAATAGGAAGAAAGGATTTTTCAATTAAATAACGATAACCTCTATATTCATCAGCATCAGTACGCAGAGGCATTGATTTTTGTCCAGAAGGACATGAGTTGGTTTCCAGAACAACCATGCGTCTGTTACCTGCCTCTGTGGCAACATAAAACACATCCGATCCTCCCCAAAAAAAATGCTTACATTGGTAACGTAGGATTTCTTTCAAAGTATCGGTGTTTACCTGGGGGTGAAGGTGCCCGTAACGTTTTATAATGCGATCATGATTTAAATTAAAAAAATGGCCAACCATTGCATGTAACTGAGAATTAAGCGCCTTGGGATAAAAATGATTTTCTTGCTCAAATTCGTCTTTATTAATTACTTCAACCTGTCTTTTCAATTCATTCTCCATGCAAAATTTAACAGATTCAATTTTTAGAGATAAATACTGTTAATTCAACAAAAATATAGGTGACATAAGCTTTTTTTAAAGGCCGATTTATTTGCTTGGAGAAAAAATAAGAAAATATTGATAAGGCAGCACGTTACTATCTTTTATTAGTTTATGGCCAAAACTCTGCATTTCCTCAATTACCTGATTTTTTGATAGTTTCATTTTCTTGGGTGGCCCCATGGGAAGATCTTCTTTTTTAAAATCCACAATGGCCACTTGCCCACCCTTACTAAGATAATGTTTAAGATTATCGAAATACAGATGGCGCTTTTCAATATGGTGATAGGTATCAACGATAATGATTCGGTCTACTTTTTCTGGAATAAGAGGATCGCCATAGCTACCTAATATACTGAATAAATTATTCAATTTTTCTTTGCGAGCACGTTCATTAAGGTGGCTTACTAAGTTAGGCTCAATATCTACCGCCCAAACTCTTCCCTGAGGAACATGCTTTGCCAAGCGAACAGGAAAGTAACCTGTGGCGGCTCCGATATCTGCCACTTTCATAGTTCTATCAAGTTTTAATTCCTTAATAACTAAATCTGGTTTCTGCCATTTATCGCGCTTAGGATCTTCAAAAATTTTTGACCATTTTTTAGCATTATCAAAACGATGATGTTTATGGTGATGCTTTTTCTCTGAATGAGCACAAGATATCAATATTGAAAGACAAAGAATAATAACTAACTGTAATTTCATAATTCATTCCTTAATAATTTATAACCTAATCCCTTATTACTATTTTTTATAATTCCCCACACTGAAGTTTGCAACTCTTCCAGCTCACCTAGCACCACAACATCTTTATCTAGGGTCATTCGTTTCTTTGCAACTTCAGGCACAATGGTGAAAGCAAATGCGTTTTTGGTAACCATCTCTAGCAAGTCAATATCATCCGCTTCTCCTATTACTCTAGGTACAATTGCATTTTTTGTAAAAAATAGTTCTATCTCGTATTTTAAAAATGACTCATTGGTATAATTGAAAAATGGTATTTCCGCCAATTGGGCAGGAAAGTTTTTTTTGGCCTTAGCAAATTTCTTATGAGCAACAGCATAGGTTCGATTGATTCCTACTCGATAAGCATCCATGGTAGATGAAATTGACTCTTTATTATCAGTAAACACAATATCCAGATCTCCATGCTCTAAATCAGCTAGTAGTAAATGCCGCTGATTTTCTTTTATATTTATGGAGACATTACTTTGTTCAAACAGGGGCAAAATGCGATCATAAAGAAAATAATGAGACATAAAGTGGGTGATTCCAATGTCTAGAGTACGTTTAGGCAATTCGACTTTGTTTCGCAATCGATAGGTCAACTCATTGGCCATATCAAACATTTTTTCGGCATACTTTAGTGCCATTTTCCCTTCTTTGGTAAGGAAAAGAGCACGATTACGACGCTCAAATAACTCTGTTTGGAAGTACTCTTCAATTAGCTTGATTTGATCACTAATGGTAGGTTGTGAGACATGCAGTTTTTCTGCGGCAAGCTTAACTGAGCCTTCTTTGGCCACAGCGTAAAAATAGTATAAATGGTTGAAATTTAGTCTGTCCAAAGGTTCTGTCCCTATAATTTAATTAGGTTTTTCCTATCTATAATAGAAGATAAAACGATTTTACCTAAATTGTAAATGGCCTGATAATTAAGATTATTTCATCATGAAGGAGAACTAAATCATGAGTAGACACATTGTAACCCTTTTACTTTTTACTTTAATGACGACAGCATTTGCGAGTGAGAAGACCAAAAAAGTACAAAAAAAGCAATGCCGAAAGGGATATGAGCGCATTAGCTGTGAAGGAATTAAGGATGCAAAACGTGCTTCTTTCTGCCACAAAGGTAAGATTAAACCTGAGAAAAAAGAAAAAATTTGTAAGCTAAATAAAAAATTAAAAAAAAGAAAAGCGATCAAGAAAAAAGTAAAAAAGTAACAAACAAATGAGGTATAAAATGAAAAAATTAAATTCTATTGCCCTATTAATCACTGTTCTTTTTGGTCTAGGACTAAATACCATCGCCCTAGCTGATGATATGGATTCATCAACACCATCCATGGAGTCTGAGTCAACAACTCCAGAAGGTATGCCAATGCCAACAGAAGAAGAACCAAGCTCAGAAGAAAGTAATTCAGAGGTTTACTCTCCAGAAGAGTAAAAAAACAAACAAAACCAATTGGGGGGTATCATTGCCCCCCTCTTTTATATTATCCTAGACAATATGCTCAAGATCAAATTCCTCGCCAAAGTCAGCAATAGTCGTTTTAAAATCCAATTGGGATTCGATCATTGCCTTCATATGTTTTGATCCTTTTTCCTCCCCATGATTTAGGATCACTAACTGAGGAGAAATCTGTGATTCACTTAGCCATTCAATAATATCTAAATAATCACCATGGGCAGAGAGAGAATCCACATAAAAAACACTGGCATTTACCGGCATTTCTTCTTTATGTAATCGCAGCATTTGAATGCCATCAATTAGAAGCCTTCCTTTAGTTCCCTCAGGTTGAAAGCCCACTAAGATAATGCCGTTATCGGGCCCTGTAACTTTCTTCTTCACATGGTGAACGACCCTTCCGCCATCAATCATGCCGGAGGCACTAATAATAATCATAGGGCCTTTGGCCGCAGAAACTTGCTTTGATTCTTCCACTGTTTCTACTTCTCTATGTGTCTCAGGATATATATCCCCTTCAGCTAAAACTTCTTCTTTAACACAGTCTTTGGAAAAACATTCATTGAAAATTCTATTCGCCTTCTTTGAAAGCGGGCTATCTAAAACGACAGGGATGCGCGGGATACTTTTCTCATCCATCAATTTTTTTACCAAATAGAGTACATCTTGAGTTCTTCCCACAGAAAAAGAGGGAATAACTGCCACTCCATTTCGTTTTAAGATCGTATTCAGGTACATTCCCAACACTTCTTTGGCCGGAATACGCGGATGGAGACGACCACCATAAGTTGATTCCAAAACAAGATAATCCATCTTGCAAAGCTTAGCTGGAGGGTTGAGCAAAATATTTCGTTTATGCCCAATATCACCGGAAAATACGATGGTCTTTTCCTCTCCTGCTTCGGTCTGCGCAACCACACGTATAAAAGAAGCCCCTAAGATATGGCCGGCCCAAAAAAAAGTAATTTTGACATTTTTAGAAATCTCAATTTCCTCATCAAACTTAATCGGTTTAAAATGTTTGAGAATTTCATTAACCTCATGTTCATCATAAAGAGGGAGTGCTGGCTTGTGTCGAGAATACTTCTTTCGATTAGCGTACTTGGCATCCTCTTCTTGAATGCGGGCCGAATCCGCAAGAAGAATTTTACATAATTTATATGTTTCATGGGTACAATAAATTTTTCCCTTAAAACCGTTTTTTAACAAGCGTGGTAACAGTCCCGAATGATCAATATGGGCATGAGTTAAAAAAACTGCAGTCACCCTTGCTGCTTCGTAAAAAGGAGCCCAATTCAGCTCTCTTCTGACAGCGGATCCTTGAAACATTCCATAATCAATCAAATAATTTTCTTTACCTACTGTTAGCAAGGATTTGGAACCTGTGACGCCCCCCGCTCCTCCGAAAAACTTTAATTTCATAGAACCACCAAAGTTAATTTTAAGCTAAAATATAGCATTTTCGCCAAGATGCTGCCAAAAAAAATTCAAATGAACTATGCTTAATTTTGGCATTGCCAAACAATAGCTCAGCTAGCTAAAAT
>JBFEUX010000299.1:0-3003 GCA_041547255.1 Bacteriovoracaceae bacterium | reverse complement strand
CCAACGGTTGAAGTGCAAAGAGGAACCAGTAAAACCTATACTATTCCAGCAGAACTTGCTGGTGAAACCATCAGTGCTTGGGTTCATCCCTCTGATGGAAAAGACGAGGGTGCTGCAGTTCAAGCCTCCAATGGATTTATTACCATCGAAAGTGGGACTACAACACCTCCTCCTACAACTAATACTCCTGCCGTTGGTGCAAGACCTGTAGCTTCAACTCCTTTAGAGCTAGGAACCGTATTTGCTGCACCTAATGGCAGTGGAACTACTTGTTCTGAGGCATCTCCTTGTAGCCTGGGTACTGCCAATGCAAAATTAAAAGCTGGGGATGTTCTCTTTCTAAGAGGTGGTGTGTATTCACTATCAATGACTGGATTAGCAAGAGTCAATATCTACGCCAGCGGGACGGCCACTAATCCTATTATCATCGAAAGTTATCCCGGTGAAACTGCTATTATCGATGGTTCTGCTTTAAGCCCTCTTATCAATGAACAAAGACAGCAGGGAACTGTGCGTCTGGGTGGTGACTATTTACGACTTAGAAAAATTGAAGTTCGAAATATGCCAGAAAAAGGAATCTTAATTGAAGGTAATAATTGTATAGTTGAAGGTAATAAAAGTTATAACAATCACCTTGCTGGTATTAACGCTTATAACGTCTCAGGGCTTATTATTCGAGACAATATCGTTTACGCAAACTCAGATGTAGGTTTGACTAGTTGGAATTATGATAATGGAAATAATGCTGATGGTATTAGCGCCAGCTACTCACGTGCTCCAATCCTCGAATACAATACCGTTTATGGAAACTCCGATGATGGTGTTGATTGTTGGGGATCTAATGATTCAATACTTCGCTATAATATAGCTAGTGACAATGGAAAGCTTGGTGGTTCTGGAAATGGACAAGGCTTTAAATTAGGTGGTCAAAACACCAATAATAACAGAGCTCTTTTCAATATTGCTCACAGTAATGCGTCTTCCGGTTTTGATATTAGTGAATTAACGAATACGAATGCACAGTATATCAACAACACTGCATGGAATAACGGTGGTTATGGCTTTATTACAATCAATAATATTGGAAATATTGTTAAAAATAATATTGCTCATCAAAATTCTCTTGCTCAAAATAACCAGGGTACTCAATCCAACAACTCCTGGCAAAGAAGTGGAACCGTTCAATTTATTAGTACCGATCCCAATTCAGCAGACTTTTTAAGACCAACAGCTGGTGGTGGTTTTGATGATATTGGGGCCCTGGCCGGGTCAGAATCATCCACGACAACGTCATCAATGACAACATCATCCACGACACCAACATCTACAACAATGTCAACGACTGTAAAATCCAACTGGGGATTTAAGCCTTTTGCTATCCCTAGCCAGACCATTACTTTAAATCCGGGTGAGAGCATTCAAAATGCTATAAATAACTTGCCCAATGGTGGAACCATACATCTGCTCGCTGGTACATACTATGCCAATAATGCTCGTATGAAATCAAATATGGTTATTGAAGGTGCCGGTGCTTCACAAACAATCATCAAGTTTGACCCTAGCGGAGGCTTAAATCACTATGTGCTTGGTGCCAGTGCTTCTCGAGAAGCAGTTGCAAATGTTATTGTAAGAAACGTTACTGTTGATGCTACAGGAAATGTTAGCGCTAACGGACTCGAATTCGCTTATGGTGTTAACAATATTCTGGTTGAAGATACGCATGTCATTGGAGCAGATAAATCCAATCTAATCATCTGGAATCCTGATATCGCCCGTCAAACAGATCGAGCGACCTATCGTAGAATTTATTCACAAGGTGCCAGGTTTCATAACATGAGCATGCGATATGTCTATAGTGCTGTCATTGAAAGCAGTGAAGCAGTAGGTTCAAGAGAAGAATATGGACTAGATCTTTCTCGTGTTGTTCATGTCGAAGTTGCCCATAATTATTTTCATGGAAATAACTACGGTTCCAAGTACCCTGCGTCCCAATATGTTTATATGCATGACAATATAATAAAAGATAATGCCAAGGTTGGGATAAACTTCATAAGAGGTGCAGAACTTTTTAAGCAACACTGGCAGCTTGAGAACAATGAAATCATTAACTCCGGCTCAGGCGTTGTCGACTGGGGAGACCAATTTGCGGCACCAACCTTTGCCGAAATCATAAGCATTGGAAATATTGTTTCAGGAAATAGTTCTAATAAAATGAGAATACGAGGAGCTGATAAAGCCTACGAATATGGCGATAATATTGGCATTATGGAGGCTCGGGCCGGCACAGTTGCTCCGATAACTTCTGTCTCAGGAACTCCTAGTGCTGATAACGTAGGTGTCACTAGCTGGTCATTCTTTCCCAATGACTAATGCTATTTAAGCTTACAACTTAAACAATTTCTTCAACTCTTCATCTGGCGCCATCTGACCCGATCTATAATCCATAATCTTTCTTCTGGTTTTATTAGGATAATAGTGGAGATGAATTAAAACTCCGAAGATATCATCTAACTCCATCTTTGAGATTAAAAATCCAGCCTTAAGCTTAGGGATAATAACTGAATTATTAGTGGCACAATGTCTAGAATATATTAACTGAAAACCAAGTTCTGACACATGACTTATCATTTCGTTGAGTACCCTGGTATAAAGACCCTTTCGTCTATGCTGCTCAAGAATTGCAGAGTTGGCCATATAAAATGAAATCGAGCTCTCTTGAAACCCCCAACTCCAACCAATAAAATTATCTTGATTATCAAATACACCAAAGCAGACTTCTATTTTATTACCTAGACGTTTTCGTAAGTTATTTGATTTATCAATTTCATCTTGGCTAAGCATTCCCCATAGCGAATAGCTATGATCAGTCCCAAAGACCTTCGGTTTATGCTCGTTCCACAAAGGATGAAACTCCTCTGGCGTCATTTTTCTTATTACGTAATCCGTGGCCATCAAAAATCCTCTCTGGTTTTAACTTATTTTTTGATACCTAAATCATAATCT
>JBFEUX010000209.1:0-4949 GCA_041547255.1 Bacteriovoracaceae bacterium | reverse complement strand
TGGAGTCATTAGAAATTGAAAAAACATATGAAGCCAGCGCAAGGATCGAAAACTTAGAAGAGCTTTATACAGCAATAAAACAATATCAAGAGGCAGATGAAAAACCCTCTTTGATAGGTTTTTTGGAGACTATAACGCTGGACACTTCTACAGCAGAAGAAGGGGTTCTGGCAGAAGTTTCTTTAATGACTATTCATGGTGCCAAGGGACTTGAATACTTATATGTCTTTCTTGTGGGAGCTGAAGAAACAGTGTTTCCTTCTTTTCAAAGTCTTGATTTGGGCGAAGAGGCGATTGAAGAAGAGCGAAGGCTTTTTTATGTGGCCATGACACGTGCTATGAAAAAGTTGCATATTGTGTGCGCACAAGGAAGAATGCTATGGGGCTCTTTGCGTTTCAATGCACCATCTAGGTTTATTGATGAGATACCTGAGAAATATTATGAGTGGGTTGGCCATCGCAAAACCAGTAAAAAACCTAAAAAGGCTAAGCAGTTTGATGAATACTCAGATTTTGATTATTCCGATGACTTCTCCCAAGAAAATCAGTATAGCGATGATAATGCTGTTTCTTATGTGACTTCTTCTCCTAAAATTGAACATACTTATCCAAAAGGCTCTCGCGTAAAACACAAACTTTATGGAGAGGGAAAAGTTACAGATGCGGATGGGATTGGAAAGGACGAAAAAGTTGTTATTAAATTTAAAGATGGGGCTCAGAAAAAATTTTTAGTACACTTTGCTCCGCTTGAAAAATTATAGGTGATAAATGGAAAAAAGAGCATCAATCGACATAGGATCAAACTCTATTTTATTATTAGTAGCTGAAATCGATGGCGACTCTGTTAAAGTCTTGGAAAATGAATCCCATGTCACAGGTCTTGGAAGGGATCTTGATCTCAATAAAAAATTTATTCAAGAGGCGATGGATGACTCACTCGCTGTTCTTGAAGAGTATTCAAAAATTTGTAAGAAATATGAGATTGAGCCAGCAACTGTGCTGGTTACCGCAACAGAGGCTTCACGAGTAGCAACAAATGCTGCTGAATTTTTTGAGCAAGTTAAGCAAAGAGCGGGTTTTAACATACAAACTATTTCAGCAGAAGGTGAGGCTTATTATTCTGCAACTGGAATCTTGTTTGATAAGCATATCACTAATGATGTTATAACAATAATGGATATAGGTGGCGCTTCTACAGAGTTGATAAAAGTTAATACGAAGGATAAGAGTATCATTCATTCATTTTCAATGCCTGTGGGGGCCGTAAGAATGAATAATTGGGCCAAAGAATCAAAGCGTGAAGAAAACTTGGCCATGGTTTTACAGGATTTTAATAAGGACTTAGAAGAAGTTCTAACTTCGACATTGTATTGTGTTGCTGGAACGATGACCTCAGTAGCAAATATGTACTTAAAACACTCTGATTTTGTTGAGTCAGAGGTTAATGGTTTGAGTTTTGCTGCAGGGGAAGTGAATAAAATGTTGCAGCAATACAATGAGTACACACCAGATCGTTTTCTCAGTGCTTTTCCATTCCTTGGGAAAAGAAGTAAAACGATAAAGTCTGGCTTAATATTAGCAAATACAATCCTACATAGATTAAAGATAGAAAATGTTTATATTAGTACTTATGGCCTACGATATGGAACCCTTTTAGCAGGAGAAATAAACCATGATTTCCTTAGATGAAAATGCATTTGAAGAGATGAGATTAAGTTCAGGAGAGGTTCTTTTTAAACAAGGATCGCGGTGTAATTTTTCTTATATTCTGAACCAAGGACATGTGATTTGTTTTTCATTATCCAATGATAATCGTGTTATCCCTGTGTTCTCTGTAAAGAATAATGGCTTGATAGGAGAAGACGCTATTTTTTCGGAAGACGGTAAGCATAAATATTACGCTGTGGCCTTAAAAGACTCGCAGCTAACTAAGTTACCTCGAAAAGACATTCTTACTTATATAAATTCGGCTGGTGATTGGATAAAAAAAATACTTTTTGACTTGGCCGAAAAAGTTACTAACACCAACGCGCTCATCAGCGAGCATAAAATTTTAAGCGAGCGCCTTAATGCAGGAGAAACTCTTTCACTGCAAGAAGAAAAACTACTCTTAAAAGCTATTCGTTAGATATTAATATATTTTTTTCTACTTAATTGGATCGCAGCTTGAACGATCTTGTCTTGTGCTCTTTTTGATTCTTGTTTTTTTGAGGATAAATCCTGGTTCATTATGGTGAATGCCTCTTCTGCTACTGGGCGATCCAGGGCTGACAGAGCTTTTCTCTGTAGTGAGATCTCCAGAGGATAAAGCGCTAATGCAATAATAGCTGGGTTAACCTTTGAAAAAATTTTATTAATGTTTTCTGATGATAGTTTAAATAAATTTTTGAATGAAAAACTTTGTTCTGATAATTCCCTTGCCATGACTGCATTACGTTGTTTGATATTATCTAGTAGCTTTTGCTTATCTTCATCATTCATAAATTGCAGCATTTCAATAATTTGCTGTCTGCCATTTAAAAAAATACCTTGTTCTGATGTTTTAGTCATTTCGACTCCTTCGAATTATAGAGTTATGATTCTAGTTTGGCTTGCTCAAGTCGAAACCTATTTTCAGCATTTTCTAAATACTCACGATGCTCGGTTTGTTTTTTCTCTATTTCGTTACTTTGAGCAATTTCTATTTCATTTATCTTTGCTTGGTGATTCATTTTTATTTCATCAACCATTTTTGCATAGCGATCTTTTTCTTCCTTAATTAAAGCATCATTCTTCTTGCGAATTGCAAGCAACTTTAATTCCAACTCATTGTTTTCACTCTGATATTGCTTGTTATAATCTTTTTCAAGACGGTCTAGGCTTACCTTACTTGCCTCATTGAGCTTATCAATTTTTGCTCGCATCTCTCGCTTGATTTTTCTTACTTCAAATTGATGCCTATTTTCTAGAGCTTCAACTTGTCGAGCTTGAATTTGCTGTTTTATGCCATCCATATTAATCCTCACGACAGAAGATAAACTTCTATCAATAATAATAGTACTTTACTTAGCTTAGTTGGTTCAAGGTGGGAAAAAATAGCGTTTATTTATTACAGAAGCACTATGCTCGGATATTGCAACTATGTGGAATCTTTGATCGCATTCACATTAGAAAATATTAACTTTATAATAAATCTAATTATATGAATGATGCAATAAATTATGAAGAGCAAGTTTATTTTAAAGAATGGTTGGGATTAAATCTTAACAGTATCTCCTGGGAAGGGAGATACCTCGATGATTTTAATAAAACTTGGACTATTATTTTTCCAGCGAATATATCTATCACAGAGCAGTTTTCGCTTTTGACTCGACTGGAAGGCTCCTTACAGCAGGGACCTATTATTGCTTGGTTAAAATGGATTAAGTTTAAATTCGTATGCTATGTTTTCGTCTACAAAGATTTTTCCATTAGAGAGATTGCTCAACATTCTGGACTGGAAGAAGCTGAAGTTTCTCTCGTTCTACGTAATTTTTTTGTAGAAAGATTTCCCTTCTTGGAAGACAAATTGAATTTGCGCTTTCAAATTGGAAACATCCTTTCTGATAATTCACATCTTAAATTTTCAAAGTTAGAAAATGATTTAGCGATTAAATCAGAGTTAAGTGGTAGTTTAGACAATGAGGTTATGCGTGATTTAGAGGTCACTTTATACAGTGATTGGAATAAGCTGGTAGAGTTACTGGCGGCAGAAGATTTAAGTAGTGTGGGAAATCTTGAAAGCGCGTTGAAGGATAAACGTTTTTTAAATCGACAAATTAAATTTTTCTTCGAGCTAATTTTCTTATTTGTTATAGGTGGGCTTTTAATCTTTGTTATTAAAGTGGGAAATAAAGCTTATGAAGATTACCTCGTAAAAAAAATCACCTTGTTTTCTCCTAATTTCTTTTGGCTCGATAAAAGTTTAAGCTTTAAAGATAATAGTATCGTAAAAGAAGGAGAGTTAGATATTAAATTAGATGAGTTAGAGGCCCTGGAAAAACTTGAAAATAAGGCTAGTTTCGAGAACATAGAGCAGACTGCCAGATATGAAGTTGAGTCGGATGTGGTTTTGACTTCTGTTGATACTCTGCCTAAGGATTTTGAAGTGGCGGATCTTGAACAGTCAGGCTACGAGGAGTTTCGTAAAGGGGGCTATCGAAATAGCCGCTATGGTAGAAGAAAAGCTTATCGAGTTATGATGACAGCAGTGGACCCTTCTTTGGTGAAAGAGGATGTTTTAAAAGTTATCAATAGATATCAAGTGAAGCAGGTTGATAATGTTAAACCCGGAACCCGCATTCCTGGTGGGATATACTTTAATTTATATGTTCCAAGAAAAAAGTTAAAAGGATTCCTGTCTGACGTGAGTGCTTTTGAAGATAAGGCCACAATTCTGGAAAGTAAGACGGTTTTTGGGGGGCCACCAAATACAAATAAAGTCTTCATATGGATAAAATCTATTTAGTTTTCTCGCTTTTTTAAAAAAAAATAATATTTTTATTTTTTTCCATATTTTGCTGTTGACAGCAAAGAGCAATTCTCTTAAATTAGCGTTCCGCGATCATAGATCAAAAAAGCCTTATGTGGGGGTGTAGCTCAGTTGGGAGAGCATCTGATTTGCATTCAGAGGGTCGCAGGTTCGACTCCTGTCATCTCCACCATTTTTTGATCTTTTTTTTTGTAAAAAAAGGTTGCTTTAGGAATTCTTCAGTGTTAAAAAGTCGAATTCCAAAAATGAGATCTTTTGAAAATGAAAAAAGCTCAGCTTTATCATTTAAAGAGATCGCTCTTTGACAATTGAATAATGAAGTAAAAGTTTTGTCTCTTCGGAGGCAAAAAATCGATGAGAAGGAACCCGTTCAATAGGAACTCAAAACGTAAGTGGAGAGTTTCGAATCAGTTGAACGAATGAATTTATAGATCGCGAG
>JBFEUX010000059.1:0-13509 GCA_041547255.1 Bacteriovoracaceae bacterium | reverse complement strand
AGATGCCTTCCCTACCAACCGTACTGTTGATAATTATATTGTGCGTTTACGAAAAATCTTAGAAGCAGATATCAGCCATTCAGTGGAAATAAAATCGGTTCGCGGTGTGGGCTACCAACTTACCATAAAATAATTAATAACGCCTTATTTGAATAACGACTGATCCTAGTAAAAGAAGTAATCCACCTATAATTTGTAGAAAAGTCAAAGTCGCCCCTAAAAATAGCCAGTTGACAATCACGGCCATAAAAGGAAAGAACATTTCGGCCAAAGCACAGGCCCTAGCAGAAATTTTTCGAAGTCCGTGATAATAAAGATACATGGCCAAAAGTCCTGAAACCACCACCATCAAAGTAATTTTCCCTACATTATCCAAGGTATAATTAAAAGGGTGCTCCTCTGTAATGAGAAAAGGCAAAAGAAAGAGAAATCCGAAGCTAAACCTACCGGCCAAAACCTCTTGATCCTGGTAACCTACATAAAGTAACTTCTTACCGTAGACTGTTGAAGCTCCCCAGCCAACAATGGAAAAAATGACCAACAAATATCCCTGAATGCTGCCTGAATGAAAAAATAAATTTGGTATGGATTCTTCACTGGCATAAATTTTATAAATATCTTCATAGCTGATCAGCAATGCTCCGGCCAAACAGACTCCCGCCCATAAAATAAATATTTTCTGAACTCTTTCTTTAAGCACCACATGCGCCAATGAAATGGCGACGACAGGTTGAAATTTTTGCAAAAGAATGACCAATGAAGGATTCAAGTAAACAAAGGCCCGTGTAAATGCCAGTGTAGACAAAGCTGATCCAACTCCTCCGACGACAAAAAAGTAGAATAGATGAGTTCTTTTTGCTCTTAAAATCTTTGGAAATGATTTAAAAAAGACGGTAACTGAAATTAAAGTAAGGATCAAATGCTCAAAAAAAACGATGGAAAAAGCACTTAACCCTTCATTTATCAAAGGATAGCGTATTAAACTATCCAAGGCCCAAAGGCCACACGCTAAAAGAACAAGAGATAAGCCGAGCAATTAGAGCTCCTCAGTCTGTAAAAAATCATCAAAAGCCTTTCTCGCACGTTCGCTGGCCAACTGTTTTTTGATTGTTTTACGTTTTTTATTTCTTCTTTGTTCTTTATTAAGAGTCACTGGAGGTATTAAACCAAAATTTATATTAGAAGGTGCTGGTTTTTCACAAGTCATCACATAATTGACTAAGGCCCCTATCGCTGTTTCCACTGGCCATTTACTAAAATTTTTATCATTTAACTTTCTAAGTAAATTATAGGCAACATACAGCCCACAACTTGCACTTTCGGTATAACCTTCCACGCCCGTCATTTGTCCTGCAAAATAAAGATGAGGATGAGTTTTACTACTTAAATCCCAATTGAGTAGTTTTTTCGCATTTAAAAATGAATTCCTATGCACAGATCCTAAATGAATAAACTGAGCATTTTCAAATCCCGGAATCATAGAAAATACCCGTTTTTGTTCCGGATACTTTAAACGAGTTTGAAAGCCAACCAGATTAAATGCGGACCCCAATAAATTCTCTTTTCGCAGTTGCACGACTGCAAAAGGTCGTTTTTCTCCTTCCAACTCCAGTCCAATCGGTTTCATACAAGAAAAACGTGGGGTATCCTTTCCTCGTTCGGCCATTAGGTCAATAGGAAGACAAGCTTCAAAAAATTTATATTCTTCAAAATCTTTGGCCGGAACTTTTTCAGCTTCAACCAGGGCATCAATAAATTTATAATACTGCTCCTCATTCATGGGAGCATTAAGATAGTCAGCTGATTCATCCGCCGCTTTATGACGATCCTTAAAATAAAGTTTATCATAATCTAGAGAGTCAGCATCAACTACTGGAGCAATAGCGTCATAAAAATAAAAGTCATCTTTACTCAGCTCAGCCTGAATCCAATTACTAAGTTTATCCGTAGTCAGAGGTCCAGTGGCCACAATTATATTTTCACAAGCATATTTTTGGGCCAACTCAAGAGGGTTCTCTACTTCTTCGTCAATGACTTCAATATGTTTATGTGCTTCAATTTTTTCCGTTATTAATTTAGCGAAATCTTCCCGGTTAACCGCCAGAGCATCTCCAGCCGGAACAGCTGTTATCTCTCCACACTCCAGGACAAGTGAACCAAGTTTTTTCATCTCGGTTTTTAAAAGACCGTGCCCAGAGTCCACATTCTTTGATTTTAATGAGTTGGTACACACCAGTTCAGCAAAATCATCCAGTTTTTGGGCCGGATTTTTTTTAACCCTTTTACTTTCAACTAAAACAACATCTACTCCATGTTGGGCCAAAAAATAGCTGGCTTCACATCCTGCCAGTCCTGCTCCCACCACTAATACTTTATTTTTGTTCATACAAATCTATCCAAATGCGTGCTATACTATTAAAAAATTTAGGCAAATATGCCTGCGTAGATGCAAAGTGTCAATAATAAAAGGAAAACCCTGATGGAAATTATTATTCACCAAACTCATCACACCATTGCTGATTTTGATAAAATTTTTTCTTATATAAAAGACAATTTGGCAGCCAAGCCCAAAGGAATTCACTTATTTCCCGAGTTATTCCTATGCGGATATCCGTTACAGGATCTGTGCTTACAACGCCCTTTTATTCAAGCCTATCAAGATTTCTTACAAGAATTACAGATATGGCTCAACAAAAACATCGATAAAAAAAACTGCTGTCTGCTTATGGGCGGACTGAAATATGAGTTATCTCCAGCGGGAGTCCCCATTAAGATCCAGAATGTTATCTATCAACACGGTGATCAGCTTGAATTTAGCGATATTTATACTAAAAGATTGCTTCCCAACTATGACATCTTTGATGAAAAAAAATACTTTTCCAAAGGACATAAGGCTAAATATACCCATATTTTTGGAAAAAATGTAGGACTCTTAATTTGTGAAGATATGTGGAGTTCCAGTTTTTACGAATTTGATCCGGTTGAAGACCT
The DNA here is from genome assembly GCA_041547255.1 of Bacteriovoracaceae bacterium. Lineage (GTDB taxonomy): Bacteria > Bdellovibrionota > Bacteriovoracia > Bacteriovoracales > Bacteriovoracaceae. The sequence goes on along the minus strand of JBFEUX010000059.1, from coordinate 10,518 downwards.
GTATCAAGTTACAGTTAAAGAAGAAGTGCAACTGGATGTCATTTTTAACCTATCGGCCAGCCCTTTTGTCATAGGCAAGCAACAAAAACGCATTAATAGAGCGAGTGAGATATCCAACCAATTCGAATGTCCTTTCTATTATGTCAATAAAGTTGGTGGTGAAGATGAAATTCTCTTTGATGGACAAAGCTTTGCAGTTAATGGCAATAAGGTCTTTACTCAAGCCAAACGCTTTCAAGTAGATTTAATTTCATCTACTTTACCCGAGGATAATTCCTATTCAGCAAAAACCAAAGGTGCCCAGAGTCTGACTTGGGAAGAGCTATTCCAGGCATATTTAGTAACAGACAAAAAACCGGCAAAACTAATACCCTGGGATGATGAACAGTGCCAGGAAGTACTAGAAGCTTTATGTTTTGGCTTCCAGGATTACGCACGTAAAAATGGTTTTAATAAATTTACCATTGCCTTATCAGGAGGAATGGATTCTGCTTTGGTTTTAACGCTTATCCGTCTGTCATTAAAAGAAGGGCAGTACTTAGAGGCCATTTACATGCCCAGTATTCACTCGAGTTCCCTTAGTTATGACTTATCCTTAGACCTTTGTAAAAACTTAGGAATTCCCCTTAAAAGTCTTCCGATAAAATTCTTACACTCAACGGCAAAAAATCTTTTTGGCCAAAACTTTCCAGAAGCCTTTGAGGGAGTTACAGATGAAAATATTCAATCTCGTCTTAGAGGTCTTCTCATCTACACCCGCTCTAACCAGATTAATTCCATGGTGGTTAATACCTCTAACAAATCAGAACTGGCAGTCGGCTACTCTACTCAGTATGGAGATAGTGTGGGTGCCATAAGCCTTTTAGGGGATCTCTATAAATCACAAGTATATCGTCTTGCAACATATATCAATCAAAAATACAATGCAGTTATACCAGAACAGATTATTTCAAGACCTCCGAGTGCAGAACTAAGGCCAGATCAAGTTGATACAGAAACTCTGCCACCTTACGATATCCTGGATGCCATATTAGAAGGGGTCCTCAACTACCGCTATCATAAGGCCGATCTCTTAAAACTTGGTTTTACTAAAGAACATATTGAGAAAACACTGAATTTATACCGAAGGAATGAATATAAGCGCTATCAATTTTGCCCTATTATCAAAATTAGCTCGAAAAGTTTTGGTTTTGGGTATAGAATTCCAATTAGTAAAAGTTCTGAATTTTATCAACATTAATAAATAGGGGGCCAATATGAGCATGAACAAAAAACAAATTCTGGATTCTTGGAAGAAACTACAAAAAGAAGTCAATCAATTCGTCAAAAACAAAGACGTAGTTGAATTACAAAAAGCAGTAAAAAAACTAGCAACAGCTACTCAAAAAGATTTAACTAATTTAATCGATAAAGATGTGACAAAAGTTAAGTCAAAAATAAAAAAAGAGGCCAATGCTCTTGAGAAAAAAATTGAAAAAGTCATTAATGATGAAATCAAAAAAGCTAAAAAATTTGTAGATTCACAGAAAAAAGAACTAAGTAAAATTCAGGCGAAACTAGAGAAAATCGTTCCTGCCAAAAAAGCTACCAAGAAAAAGGCCACTAAGAAAAAAACGACAAAGAAACAAGTAGCAAAAAAGGCTACAAAGAAAGTGGCCAAGAAAGCTACCAAGAAAGTCGCAAAAAAGGCCACGAAGAAAGTAGCTAAAAAAACGACTAAGAAAGCTGCGAAAAAGTAACTTAAGCTTTTGATTTAAACATACTAAAAGGGGCCCACTGGCCCCTTTTTTTAATTTAAACTGTTAAGGAATATAGGAGGTGGTTACTTCCTCCCTATAAGGACGCCATTTCCCCTGCCACACATTTAAATAGGCATTTTTTATCGTCTGCCGTTTTTCATTGAGCTCAACGCATACATAGGTCAAATTTGTAATATTTTTATGTTGGGCCTTATCTACTGATGGCACCTGATTCCAGGTTCCAGTGTTAAAATAGAGTTTTCCATCTTTAAAACGACGCCATTCTGTAATATGCGTATGCCCCATCACCACAATCTTTATATCAGGTCTGGTAGAAAGCACTCTTTTAGCATTTCTCTCATATTTCGGATGTACCGCTATATTAAAAATCTGTTTTAAAGACATTTTAAAATTTTTATTATACAGCCCATATGGTTTAAAACGAGTCCGTATCATATAGGCAGAGACAATCCATGACAGATAAATAAAAAATCTAAAATCCTGAAAAATAGTCCACTTAATATACCTGGAGAGCGGTCTGATTTTATCAATATAAGGCCGTGTTTCTTTTAGCTTTGGCAGTAGATAGATACAAAATAGCGATGCCCAGGGAAGATTCACGATTGGCCTTCCTTGTGGCCCTTCTATAACTAGTTTGGAGCGAGGTACGGTATTAAAAGCTTCAAAACGGTGGCCATGTTCAATCAAAACTCCTGCGGAGACATATTGATGAGTGAATTCAACATCTGCTCCAACTGCCTTTATCACCACTTGTTGGGCCTTTTTAAAAATCATGGGTAAATCATGATTACCTATTACATAAGTTAATTTTTTATTTGGGCGAGCGAGAAACTTTCGAAGGGCCTGAAAGAAAATGGGATGTCCCTGAACAATTTCTTGCACCATCTGTTCGGTTTCTTCTTCACCAATCAAATGAGTAAAGACACCATTAATATCCATTTGAATGAGGTTAAAAATATCACCATTTAAGATAACATTAACATCAGAAAAATAATAAGTTCCTGTGGAGTAATGGTCTAAAAATTCAGCGAACTTTTCATCTTCATCAAAGTCCTCTAAAATATTAATATGCCCATTCTCAAGAAACTTTCCCTTGCCCAGGTGAAAATCACTTAGAACCAGCATCAACATGTTTGACCTCATTTATGTGGAAGACCTTACCGCGGCCAGAACGCTTTGACATATACATCATTTCATCCGCAAACCGAATAATCTCCAGGGCTGAATTTGCATCCGTTGGATATTCTGCGATACCAATAGATACTGAGAGACGATAGGTCTCTCCATTTCCAATATCGAATGACTTATTTTTTATTTTAGTTAAAACTCTACCTGCGATATCATGGACAGTCTTAATGTCGACTGTAGGCATGATCACGACAAACTCATCCCCTCCATAACGATAGATATGATCTGTCGAGCGCAGGATAAGAGATAGAACTTCACCTATATCTGTTAGAAGTTTACTTCCAATAAGATGTCCATAATTATCATTAACTGATTTAAAATGGTCTATATCGATAAACATAAGACTAAAGTTTTTATCATGTTTTTCATGATGCTTAACGGCACTTTCCAAGTCCTGAGAAAGTCTTCTCTGATTATAGAGACCTGTCACATCATCTGTGCTGGCCAGAATCTCTAAGTTATGTTCCTTTACCTTATTCATACGATAAATAAGAACATTTTCTAAAAACTTATAAAAAAGCGAATTTAAGACATAGTCCTTTTCTTCTTTTTTTACTTTGATGGCCAGCCAGGCATTTTGATTATCTGGACAGAACACAGGCGTTAACACATCCACATATTTCCCATTATCTAGAACTTTTTCAAAACCGATATATTTTCGAGGTAATTTAATCTCTTTAATTTCCTCAAAGAAATCATCGGCAGCATAATTTCCTAAAACAATTTTTTCATCTTCCTCATACCCAAACAAGCAAAAGTTTTCAACCGAATCAAAAGCATCCAGATATTCGGCTAGACGCCTTCTTAGCTCGACATTGGTTTTAATTTTAAAAGGAGAAGAAATTAAATTCATTGCTTCCATAACAGGAAGGTTTTCGCCTTTATGATTTAATAAATCCATACGTACGAGAGCGTTCTCAACTTCTCGTTCATTCAGTTTTGCTTCAAAAACAGTTTGTACTTGATAGCGATGACATAACATCAAATAATCAAAATCTTTATATTTCAAAATGACATTAACAGGAACGCGATGAACATTTTGAAGAATATTTTCAAAGGTCTTAATACTCATCGATTCATCAACAAACAAAAAACATCCTGCCACGTCACTAAAGTCATAATCAAACAACTGTTCAGATTGATTGACACTCTCCAGACTTAGTCCACTGTGCTGCTTTATTAATGGTGCGAGCATTTCTTGATCTGAATGTCTGAGTTTATAAGTAATAATTTTTTTCACTATTTATACATCCATATTTTTCTTAATTATTTTTTTTCTTTCCAAGACTGGATCATCTTCTTCCAAATGTCCAATCGCCTGGCGTAAAGTTGTAATCACTTTATACATTTTATCTTCCATAACTTCTTGTTGGTTTTGAGTCTTCTGTTCTTTCATATTTGCATTCTCGATATCGAATTCCAAAGTATCAATTCTTCTTTTCAGCTCTAAAATCTTATGATCCCGATTGCGTATTTGAACCTCAGCATCTTTTCGTAGTAAATCTAATTTTTCCTCAAGCTCACGCTCCCGTGCCCTTATCATATTCACATCGACATTCTTTTGCTTCTTTAGCTTTTGAAATTCTTGCTCATAGCCACGATTTTGTTCCTGTAGAACTTCTTTTTTATTGGCCAGCAAGTCCAATTTTAAATTTTGCTCTTCAACTTGTTTAGAATAACGACTCTTTAATACTGATAGTTCTATCTTTTTCTCATCCAGCTGAGCCTGTAAATTGAGAAAATCTCTTTTTTCCGTATTATTTTTTTCTTCTAATTCAGTAATTTTTTGATTTAATATCTCACGATCTTGCCGCAAACTTTTAATTGTTTCTCCCAAACGAACAAGTTCACTATCATAGTGTATTTTATATTCCTGGTGATCATTTACTGTTGAGGTATTTACGGTGGGAGTACTTGTTGGTAGCTCCGGAGTTGGTGCAATTGCTTCAACTGCAACCCTAGTCTCATCTTGATCTGCTTCTGTCGTTTCATTAACAACAACGTCTGCTACAGCTTCTAAAACATCTTGCTCTTCTGCAGCTACTGATTTCTGCCCCTCTTGCAGCAAATCATCGATTTGTTGCATCTTAGTCTCTATATCATCTAGCTCACCCTCTGCCTCTAAGTTAAGTTGGTTTAAAAAATCTTGGGCTTCGATATTTATCCTTGTCGCACTTTCGTTAGGATCGTTCTGAATACCAACTCCTACAATTGTAGAATCTTCATGCGTCTGCGCTTCAATGGCCCTATCTAACTCCCCACCCTGTATAGTTCCCGTGAACTGATCTTGCTCTTCTCCTAGATCTAAACCAATATCGGATCCCGGATCAAAGCCTCCCTCGTGAGCATTATTTTGTCCGATGGACTCTTGATCTGTTTCATTCTCAGAACTAGTATTCGGAAACTCGTCAGGTATTGTAAAATCCATTCCAGTTCCCATATCTATTTCATCACTATCTAAACTTAAATCTGGAGCAACAACAGTACTAGTCAACACTTCTTCAGCAGCTCCTAAGTCCAATCCAGTATCCCCAGAGAGATCTAATCCTTCTTCTTGTGCAGGAGCCTGTTCACTATCGAACTCAGTTAGATTTAAATCGCCTTCGCCGAAATCTAAGTTTTCCATTCCTAGCCCTTCAGCCAAATCTATTCCACTAGCATCATCACCTAAGTCCAATGCTCCTGTATCATTGCCTAAGTCAAACTCTCCCGCATCATCGCCTAAATCCAATACCCCACCATCATCTAAGTCCAACGCTCCAGCATCATCTCCTGCAGCTAAGTCTAAGCTGTCCATATCTCCAAGATCAAGTACGTTAGTTGCGTCTTCATCTTTAGTATCTTCATCGTGGTTACTCATATCAATTTCCTCATTTCTATTTTCATATTCTTCGGAAAACGCCGTCGCAAAAACATTATCCAGTTTATCGCTGGCTTGCTGGGCCGTTTCTGAGACTTCTTTTTTCTGATGTCCTTTCAATACCTCAATCGCCACTAATCCTGTATTATCACTCGTATCCAAATTATTTATTTTAAAAATCTTTTCTAGCTGAGAGCTTTCAACTGGATAATGAATATAAAAATTAGCTGCAAGCTCAGACTTTTTATGCTTGGCCAGTTTTTTAGAGTCAAATTCGTTATAGGCCCCAATAATAATAATCTCTTGATACTTAGACTTAAAAGTTTTAATCAATTTATCTGCCTGCTTTTGGTTTGCATCCAAATCCAGCAAAACAGCATCACATTCATCGATTTTCTGGAGAAAAGCTTTTATTTCATCATATAGCAGAACTGAGTGATATTCCCCCACCTGATTGCATAACTCTTTGAATTTACTATCACTAGTACTTAATGCAAATATTTTCACGTTCTTCTCCATTATCTAGTATTAATAATAACAAAGAGGTAGATGCAAATATAGCTAGGTAAAAGCGTTCAACACATGGAAAATATTCCCTTTAACCCTAAATTACGTTATCATTATATGTAGATAAAGGACTATTGTATCAATAAATATTATTGAGGTTATCTATGATGAATATGATAAAGACTTGTGGCTTTCTTTGCTTAATAATGAGCAGTTTGTCTTACGCTAATGAGTATATGCCTTCAACATTATTTGAATTGGATGAGCAATTCACCCACCACGTTATGGTAGTAGATAAGGCAACTCACTCTTTATACCTATACCAAAACAATAATTCGAATCCCAAGCTACTAAAAAAATACAAGATCCTTACAGGTAAATTTACGGGAAATAAGCAAGTCCAGGGTGATAAAAAAACTCCTGAGGGTGTTTATTTTTTCCAACAGTTTCATTCTTCACAGGAACTATTAAAAAAATACGGTGATTATGGAAAAATCTACGGTGCAGGTGCCTTCACTATGAACTACCCTAACACCATGGATCTAAGGGCCGGAAAAACTGGTGGCGGAATTTGGCTACATTCAACGGATGATGACAATCGAATTTCTCTGGGCCTGGACTCCAAGGGTTGTGTGGTGGCCATTAATAGTGATCTCAAAGAAATGTCTCAATACATTGACCTTGGTAATACGGCGACAATTATTGTGCAAGATTTACATTTCTTAAGCCGAGAAAACTGGAATACTACTAAAAAGCAAGTCACTGAGCTTATCGAGAACTGGCAATCTGCTTGGCAGAATAAAGATTTTAAAAATTATATTTCTTCATACTCTAAAAAAGAATTTAAGGGACACAAGGGTGGTTTTCAGGCTTTTAAGACCTATAAAAGCCATGTCTTTTCTCGTAATGACAAGCCGGTTATTGAATTCTCTCACCGCTCGATCTTGAGTAATGGCGAATATATTGTAGTCACAATGCAACAAGATTATACTTCTCCAGTGATCAAAGATATTGGAAAGAAAACCTTGTATCTAAAACGTAATGATAACTATGAATGGAAAATTGTGGCCGAAGAATGGTCCAGAATGAATGAAGAACGTAATATTGCCTTCACTCCTAAAATGAGATATTTCCAGGAGCCAATCAGCAAAGAAGAAAAAGACAATGATTCGTAATCCATCTAAAGACTTAACTCTAATTGTTTATAACACCCCAAAACCCCCTCGATACCTCAAGCTAAACAAGAGATTAATTCGTTCGGTTATACTCATTATCCCTATTCTTATCATTGCATTTATCAGTGTTAGTTTTATGTACTCAATGTACTTAAAAAATAAAGTTAATCAATTAAAAGACAAAGAACCCAAATTAATTGCACAACTCAAAAGCGAAACAGAAAGCTTGCAAAGCACAGTGGCCACTCTGCAAAAGGCCAATGATACACTCACAAGAAAAATTTCAAAAGGAACAGGAGGAACAACAACCTCTGTGACCTCACTAGGGCTATTCACCTCTCCTATTGGACTTGTTGATTTAAGAGAAAAAGAGATGTTGAAAATCGAAGGTATTGAACATAAAACTGAGGGAAATAAAATAAAACTAAGCTTTAACTTATCCAACAACCTTCCTGACAACGCAAAGATTGCAGGCTATCTTACAGTCGTTCAATACCAGGGTAATCTTATACAATACTATCCTGATTACGAACTTGGTGAAAAAAGTTTATTACTTGAATATTCTAAAGGTGAAAGTTTTGGATTTTCTCGCTTCAGACCGACAATTGCTACTTTTCAAAAATTAAGAAAGACTAGTGCGAAATACAAAATTTTCATTTTTTCTCGGAATGGAGATCTTATATCTTATAAACAAATTGGTCCTTTTAATATACAATAATAAATATGATTGAAGCTGATTTTAAAAAACTAAATTTCTCAATACTCGGTGAGCACTCTCAATTGGAAGGGGATCTCAAATTTGAAGGCGATACCCTTATTAATTGCCATGTAAAAGGAACCATCACGATTATTGACCAGGGTAAGCTTACTCTAGAACGTTCAGCAAAGGTTGAAGGCGAAATATACTGTCATGATATTGAAGTATTTGGGGAATTCCGAGGAACACTTAACTCATCTGGTGTCCTTACCGTGAGGTCTTCAGGTGTTCTCTCTGGCAGAATTAATGCTCAAAATATGAGTGTGTACCCTGGAGCGCAAATTAACATGGAAGGGCACACTCACCCTGAATCTGAGCAAACATCAAAAACCACTGAAGCCCCTACAAACCTATAAATAATCGCGGTAATTTTTTACAGAAACTTTATATCCAGCTTTTTTCAAAGTCTTGACTAGCTTTTTATTTCCCAATACGAGAATGACTTGTTTATCCCATCCATAGATGTCTTTAATTAAATTTTGCAATTGCTCTGGTTTAATTTTATCTACGTGCTCAGAGAATTCATAAATTTCTTCATAATCTCGTTTTATATGATCAAAATATAATAAGTTTTGTAAGAAATCAGACGTAGACTCAAGACCTAGCAGATAATTTCCCTTTAAATTTTTCTTCGATATTTCGAAGTTTTCTTTTTTTATTTGAGAGCTTCCTTCATCAATAACTTCCTTCATAGAGTTCAACAGCTCCACAATTGTTTCACTTTTTGTAAAACTAGATATCCCACTACGGCCATAGTTTCGCTGCTCTGATAAATATGCCCCCGCAGAATAAGTTAAGCCTCGCTCTACTCTAAGCTTTTGGATTAAACGAGATGTAAAACCGCCTCCTAAAAAATTAGCTGCAAATGCCTCTAATTCTTTATTACTCTTTTTTACTTCTGCGGTTGTCATTGTTCTACCAATTCTCACCTGAGCTTGATTGGCATTGGGGACTGGTACAAATATAATATGATTGTCCCCTCTAGGTACCCGTTTAACTACTGGAAGCACTTTTCTTTTAGCAACCTTTTTCCACTTGCAGTCATTTATCATTATCTGTTTTAGAGCTAGTATTTCTTTAGGACCTTTTATATATATTCTCTTATAAACAGAGCTATTAAAGTGTTGTAAGTGCTTTTTTAGATTTAAAGTACCAATTTTTTTAATCGACTTTATTGTTCCACCTGTTGGATGTTCCAAACCTGTGCCTTTTAAGGTTTCATATCTAAATACTCGACTGGCCAACTGACTATGATTGGTTACCATCCCCTTTAAACTTGTAATGGCCCTTTTTCTTGCCTGCTTAATTTCTTTTTTTGGAAAAGTTGCATCATCAAACATATGACAAACCATCTTCATGGTAGGAAGTATATCTTTAACAAGTCCCCCCACGTGGAAAGTAGAGAACTCATGTGTTACCTGGCTACCATAATTTGCTCCATAAAACTCTAACGCTTCCACTATTTGCCGTTGAGTATAGCGATGAGTTCCAAAGCTTAGGCCATCAAACATTGCTTCGGTTGTACCAAACATCTGTGGCTTATCTGCCAAAGCCCCTTCATCAAAATAAATTGAAACCTCATAAGTTGGTAAAGAATCATCTTCCAGCCAGATGACTTCAACTCCCCCCCAATCCATTCTCTTCAAGTTATCATCCAAATAATTACCTGCATGAGCAAAGTTAGATAATAAAATAAAAACACTTAACCACACTCTCATATTCACGTCCTAGTTTTTGTTCCAAATTGAAATTGTAATGGCATTATCAACTGTTAAATACTTTTTACAAGCAGTTCTTAACTCATCCATTGTAATAGATTCATAAATACCAAATTCTTTTTTATAAAAATCATATGATCCGTAATAAACTTCACGATCTCCAAGAAAGCGGGCAACTCCCGCATTTGTATCTAAACCACTAACCATCGATACCAAATACTGATTGATAACTTTTTGCATGGCCCGCTGTGTAATCGCACGGTCACAGGCTTTTGGAATTTCCTTTTTAAGACGTTTCAATGCCTTCTTTAAACGAGTCTTTTCTAAGACTTGCCCTCCAATATAAAAAACTCCACTTTCCTGAATAGTATAGTTGGCCGCATGTACATGCTTTAAAATTGGCTTTCTACTACTTACAAATTTTTGTGCCAAATAAGAACTTTCACCATCTCCAAGTATTGAGCTAAGAATATCTAAGACAAAAGCATCACGTTCTCCAAGTTTAAGCCCTTTGAATGCGATAGAGAACATTGGGATAGGAGTCGTCCCCTTT
>JBFEUX010000324.1:0-2640 GCA_041547255.1 Bacteriovoracaceae bacterium | reverse complement strand
GTAGTTATGATGGTGACGATACTGCGACCAAGTTACAGCGGTGCCTACCTGATAACCCTCTATTGACTGGAGGGGCATATTTATTTGACAGTAATTATAGTTTTTCCACCTTTGAATCTTCTCAGTTTATTGATTCTCAAATTTATTATTATCGAGGACCTTACCGGACTATAAATGAAACTAATTGGGAGATTAAAGCAGAGGCCCTTAAGGGAGAATATGGTTTATTTAAGGGCATTTTTGATATGAATGTGGATGGTCAGGTGAATTCTAACGAATTAGAATATGGTTATTCTGCTAAACTATTTCCTTTATACACGAAATTTAATCTAGTTAAAGACACTCAATATATGGGTAGTGTCGTTGCTGATGGCGAAAAAACAATAATGACAATGGGAAGTAATGGAGAGTCTCTCTATATGGATGGCTGTAATGCCCGGGCAACTTCTGTTCACGAAATTACGGGAGAACATATTGGTTCTTGTAATGTAACGGCAACGATTGAAATAGTGGCAAAAGATGATATTACAGGTAAAGAAACTATTTTGGATGTAACTGATGAAGTTAAACTGCAATTGGTAAAGCCTGCAGTGTTAAATACATCTGGTGATAATGTCCTGCTATCTAGCTTTCAACAATGTAGTTCTTCAAGTCAATGTGGTTCTGACTCCTGTTGTATTAATAATCGTTGTTGGTCCAAATCGGTTGTCTCGCAATGTATAGAAGACTTACCTAATTTTGGAAATTTGGTAACGGGAGATTTATGTACTTCTGATTATCAATGTTCTTCTCTTTGCTGTAATAAAATTGATGGGCGTTGCGCCCCTCACGATACCATCTCTGATACTCCAAGTTATTGTTCTAAGCCAAGCGGTCAGAGTTGTGTGGCCAAAGAATGGTGTCAAAAACATCCTGTGACGACTTGTGCTATTGTGAAAACGGGTACCGATACATTTGGTAATCAGACTTGTGCCTTAAGATGTATTACTGCAGAAGTATACGGAGAGTGCTCTGCTGCAGACGGTAAAGGGGCAGGAGTTTGTGTTCCCCCATGTCAGCCAAAGCCGCCTGTATTCAATCCTAACGATCCAAACCGTTGTGAGAATGCTGTTGAACTATCAGATTTAATTTTTGAGGCCAATAATCCTTCGGATTCTTGTGAAGGTATTTAATTACTTGAAATGATGAGTCTGCAAAGCTAAATTGGTAGAAAAAGTCTAAATGAAATTTTAAGGATATGAATTCATGTTACCTGAATTAAAAGATTGTATATTAGATCATATCGCTATCGCTGTAGAGGATCTAGAAGAGTCAGTTAAGCAGTATCAAGAGTTAGGATTAGTTTTTCATCCTGAGCGAGAAGTGGTTGAGTCACAAAAAGTAAAAACTGCTTTTTGTTCTGTAGATAAAAATTCTCACATTGAATTATTAGAACCAACCAGTGCGGATAGCTCCATTAGAAAATATTTGGATAAAAAAGGGCCTGGAATTCATCATCTTTGTTTCCGTGTACCAGACGTTCTGGCCAAGCAGCAAGAGATGCAAGCGAAGGGATTTAAATTCATTTATGAAAAACCTTTTGCAGGGGCCAATAATTGTTTAGTGAACTTTATTCACCCTAAGTCTATGGGGGGAGTGTTGGTGGAAATTTCTCAAGTCAATAATTCTCAATCAGAGGAGTTGTAATATGCATGGGTCAATGTATCTGCCACCTCTAAGTAAAGTAAATAAAATCATAATTGGAATCTATGTTGCGGTATTCTTACTCTCAACAATAATGGGAATGAGTGCAGGTTATAATTTAGTGCATATCATGGGGCTTAGTTGGGCCAAATTTTCACAAGGTTATATCCATAGTTTGCTTACCTTCCCTTTTATTGATCAAGGTTTGATGACTGTTATTTTTAATTCGCTTATTTTATGGTTTATGGGAAGTGAACTAGAACTCAAATGGGGGACCAAGTTTTATTTGAAGTTTTTAGCAATCGCGACTTATGGTTGTGGACTGGTTTTTCTGTTACTTGAATCGTTTGCAGGATCTCATCTTAATTTTCTTCCGATTTATGGCTTGGCCGGAACCAATCTGGCATTAATCGTAGCTTATGCACTCATTTATCCTGATCGCCATATGATCTTTATGTTTCTTTTTCCTATGAAGGCCAAATATTTTTGCCTGCTTTTGGCGGGAATCGAGCTTTTTATGGCCTTCACGGCCTCTGCCAGTCGCGCGGCCTTAGGGCATCTCATTGCGATGGTTATAGGTTTTTTCTTCTTGAAATATCAATCTCTTAGGGCAAGAGGGCTAGGACTAAAGCATATCTGGGAAAATCACAAGGCGCATCAAGTTCGCAAAAAAAGAGGAAATTTGCGCTTAGTTAAAGATGACCAGAAGCCTAATTCAGAAGATCCCAAATATTGGCAATAAAAATTGTCTTGATGGGGTTAAACACCTACTTTACAATATTTGACGTTGTGTGATAGAAGGTTAAAAACAAAATTTCAAAAAGGTAGAGAATATGAAGTTAGCCAAAGCGCTTGAAGAAAAAATGATGGATGTACGTTTAATTGACAGGCTATTAGGGGAAGGAAAATTAACTAAGAAACAAGTTGATGATTACCTTGCTAGCATTGAAGATTCTG
>JBFEUX010000232.1:0-4359 GCA_041547255.1 Bacteriovoracaceae bacterium | reverse complement strand
GCCAGTTGAATATAAAAAATACTTAGATAATACCATTGAGAATGAATAGAAACTTTCACCAAAGGTCTGGATAGCAAAAGCCATCTAAGTGAATAAGAAAAGGATGTAAAATATGACTCCAGAGAAGATAATAGAACACTCCAATAGACTTGCTGAAATTGCTCAAAATATTGGTAATGATTTGGCTGCTTACAGGGGAATACATGCACAAGTCTGTGAGTTCCTTAGGACTTACGGGAAACCTAATAATTCATTTTATAATTCTGCAATAAAACAAGTTTCAGGTTCTACTTCGTATCTTTCCTTAAATCTTGCTGAAATACTAAGAGGATTTTCTAGTTATATTAAAGAGGGACTTCTCGAAGAGGTAAGACCCGAGAGACAAGCTCAACTCGATGTCGTATCAGATTTGCTAGAACAGGCTCAATTATTACTTGAGGATGGAAAAGTTCATGCTGCAGCACCTACAGTATTGATAGGAGCTACTCTTGAGGAGTTCCTCCGTACATGGATTGAGGATGAAGGTCTTTCTTTGGGTAATAAAAAAGCAAGTTTGTCTAATTATGCAACCCTTCTCAGAGAGAATGAATTAATTTCTAAGCAAGATGTTAAGGATATTACTTCATGGGGAGGAATTAGAAATAGTGCAGCTCATGGTGAGTGGGATGAAGTATCTGATTCTAAGAGGATTAAATTGATGCTTGAAGGGGTTAATTTGTTTATGCGAAAGTATGGAAAATAATTGAATTGATCCTTAACGGGTCTGCTCTTGGCAAATAGTATAGTTGAATACCAAGTAAAAAAAATATTTAACTATTTAACTATTTATTAATTATTAATAACAATTTAAAAAATGAGCAAAAAAAAAGGACAGCGCGAAGTCTGTCCTTTTTCTTTATTTAAATTTGGTACTCCCAAGGGGATTCGAACCCCTGTTACCGCCGTGAAAAGGCGATGTCCTAGACCGGGCTAGACGATGGGAGCATATTCGTAATTTTTTGGAATTTGCTACCTGTACCGGTATGATTTTGAGTGGTGATTCCGCTGTGACTCGAACACAGGACCCTCTCCTTAAAAGGGAGATGCTCTAACCAACTGAGCTACGGAACCATCATTCTCAAAAACGTGAGACTTAATTTAATTGCTCTGTGAAAAGATGTCAATGGAAAAAAAGCAATAAATTTTAGAAAAATGAAGAGGCGGGTAATGTTTTCATAAGGTGTGTTTTCAGGCAGAGAAAGGCTTGTCAAAATTTGTTTAATCCCTTAATTTTCCCGAATGGAAAAAACCGTTGCATTTCACACTCTAGGCTGTCGGCTAAACATGTCTGAAACGGGCTCAATTGCCCAAGGATTCGTTGATCGTGGCTATAAGGTTGTTCCCTTTGGGGAGCAGGCAGATGTCACTTTTTTAAATACCTGTACCGTCACTGATGGTGCAGATTCGACCTGTCGTAATCTTATTCGTAAGGCCCATGGCCAGAGCCCTGAAGGAAAAGTGGTTGTCGCTGGTTGTTATGCGCAAATGGAAGCGGATAAAATTAAGCAAATGCAGGGAGTCGACCTCATTCTTGGGACTAATGAAAAGTACAAGGTTTTTGATTATCTACAAGAAGATGAGGATATCCAGGTTAAAATAGATAAGAGCAATGAATTTTGGGGGGCCTCTACCACTGAAGCGGATTCTCATACTCGTGCCTTTCTTAAAATCCAGGATGGTTGCAATTACGTTTGTTCTTTTTGCATTATCCCTTTTGCCCGTGGACGTTCTCGTACCATTTCAGTCGCTGATGCAATTAAAGAAGCTAAAAAATTAGTCGTAAGTGGTTTTAAAGAAATCATTTTAACTGGAGTTAATATTGGGGAGTACGAAAGTACTTCCGGCGAAAAACTTGTTGATCTGGTAAAAGGCGTAGTTGAGGTAGAAGGACTTGAGAGGCTGCGTTTATCTTCAGTTGAGCCTAACACCATTACAGCAGAACTTTTGCAGGTGTTAAAAGACTCAGGAAAATATCAAGACCATTTTCATATCCCGATGCAATCAGGATCAGATGAGATTCTAAAAAACATGCGTAGAAAATATGATGTGGCCTTTTATAAAAAGACAGTTGCGTTGGTAAAGTCATACTTTCCTCATGCATCTATCGGAGCTGATATTATTGTGGGGTATCCAGGAGAGACTCACGATCAGTTTATGGAGACGTTTAATCTTTTAAAAGAGCTTCCTATGACTCACTTTCATGTTTTCCCTTATTCCAAAAGAAAGAATACCACTGCCGCTAAAATGGATAATCATATTCAGGCCAGTGTGAAAAAAGAGCGTGTTAAGACCTTAATTAATTTGGGGGAGGAGAAGCTTGCTGAGTTTTCTCAGAAGATGCTGGGGAGAGAGTCAGAGGTTTTATTTGAGCGGGAAAAAGACGGCTACTTTTATGGATATACCTCTAACTACGTGAAGGTTAAAATTAAGTCCGATAACAACCTAAAAAATACCATCAAGAAAATGAAATTTTCTCAGCTGGAAGGCGATAAGTTGGTAGGTGAGATTTTTTAGGTTTTTTAGGTACGCGACACCTTATCCAGATTTTAATAAGATAGATTTAAAATAATTATGCTTAACTGCTTCAAAGTAAGTAGTTATCTTGTTCTTAGATAGTGTCTTCACGCATAGCTTGCTTGTGGCCATAATTTTAGAACTTGAAAGTCTATTTCTTGTAAACTTTCTTTCTTGAAGATTCCTAACGTGTCGAAATACGGATAGGGTGTCGCGTACCTAAAGTAAAACCTAGAAGTAAGATTTTCTAAGGTGAATCTGACTTCTCTCTGGGCCGTAAGCTATAATTCCCACAGGGATCTCAAGTGATTTTTCAATGAGCTCAATATAATCCTGCAGTTCTTTAGCGTAATTTCCGTCATTACTAAAATCATCGGTAAATGGAGCGAGGGTTTTGTAAAGAGGTTTTGCCTGAGAAAGGTCTAGCCCTGGATAGGCACAGTCGTATTCTTTTCCGTCTATTTCGTAAGCGTGACATACCTTCAGTTCTTCCAGTCCAGATAGCACATCTAGCTTAGTAAGAGCGATCGAAGTGATGGAGCTTGCTTTTACACTATATTTAAGGCTTGGTAGATCTAACCAACCACAACGTCTTTTTCGTCCAGTGGTGGCCCCGAACTCGTGTCCAATTTGTTGGATACGATCTCCAATTTCTTCCATGATTTCAGTTGGCATTGGACCTTCACCTACACGGGTAGTGTAAGCCTTAACAATCCCTAGTTTTTCTCCCACAACTCCGTTAGTCACACCGGCTCCGGTATAAATTCCAGCAGCACCAGTGGAACTAGAAGTAACATAAGGATAAGATCCATAATCGATATCTAAGAGAACACCTTGTGCTCCCTCAAACAATATTTTCTTGTTACTGCGAGTCGCTTGGTCGATTAAGCTAAAAGTATCAGTGACAAATGGGAAGAGTTTTTGTCCATATTCGTAAAGTCGACTGGCCTCTTCTTCGATGGTTGGAAAATCAATTTTATATAAGTTTTGAAATAAGTATGCTTTCTCTTCCAGAGCAATTTGTAATTTTTGCAGGAGAACTTCTTTGTTGAAAAGATCTTTTATTTTAATTGCCCGTCGTCCGATCTTATCTTCGTAGGCTGGACCAATACCTTTTCCGGTCGTCCCAATTTTAGTTTTTCCACGACCTTCTCTAAGCGAGTCTAGGATTTTGTGGTAGCGGGTAATTACAGTTGCATTGAGAGAAATTTTTAAGTTTTCTGGGGTCACATCGATGTGATCTTTAATACTATTTACTTCTTCCATAAAGGCTTCAGGTTCAAAAACAACTCCATGTGCAATTATAGAAATGGTTCCTCTGTGAAGAATCCCAGAAGGAATTTGATGGAGTACGAATTTAGTATCTTTTACGATAATCGTGTGACCTGCATTGTTTCCACCTTGAAAGCGCACAACGTAATCCGCTTTTTGTCCTAGTAGGTCAGTGATTTTTCCTTTTCCCTCATCGCCCCATTGGGCTCCAATAATTGCGAGTGTGTTCATTTTCGTGTGTGTCCTTGTTGTAAGAAATTGTCCCAAACACTTCCACCATACACGCAAATATAGAGGATTAGAATCAAAAAAAACGGATACTTACATAAAAATTAATAATGCTGAAATTGCTTTGTCAGAATTTCTTTACTGTGTTAACTTTATAGAAATACCAAGTTTTAATTTATCCCAAAAATTCAAAAAATAAGAAGCCCCAGGAAATCCTAGGGCCCTTAGAACTTATAACATGGGAGTGAAATTTACGCTATAGAGCGTAATTCGAAACTACTTGCAAGTGCATCTAGAGTCGTTTGG
>JBFEUX010000307.1:0-2897 GCA_041547255.1 Bacteriovoracaceae bacterium | reverse complement strand
TGCCATTCCCGCTTTTATCATTTTTAAATTGATCTCTTCTGTAAGATAGAGCGTGCCAATGATTCTGCCATAGTGTCCCCTTTTCTTGTAGCGCACACGCAGCTCCTTGCCTAACACCAGCTGGCGTAAGTAAGCAGCACTGCGCTTTCCAATGGGAATACCATCATAAGAATACTGGGAGCTTTCCGGAGCATCAATATTGGCCAGCCGGATAGTTTGTCCTGCCACAATAACCGTATCGCCATCGATGACTCGTTCACAAACACCGCGAAAAGTTTTTGGCAAACTGATAAAGTCCGAAAAAAGGACTGGTAATAAGGGTAAACCTAAAAAGATTACTAGTTTTAGCTTAATCTCTTTCATAGCTCCTCCAATTTAGCTATAAAGGTTAAGCAAGAACATTAAACAAGAAGAGATTTCTAAGTTATGGATATTAGAGAGCAAGTTAAAGCGAACTTTAAATATAAAGTCATTCACAAAGACAAATATAGCAATGCCCGTGCGGGTGTTATTATCACTCCCCATGGAGAAATTCCTACACCGGTCTTTATGCCGGTCGGTACCCACGGAGCAATTAAGGCCTTACAGCCCAATCAACTGGTTGATCTGGATATTCCCATTATTTTATCCAACACTTATCACTTGCACCTGACACCTGGTAGTGAGCTGGTGAAAAAAGCAGGTGGCCTGCATAAGTTTATGGGCTGGGATCGTCCTATTCTCACTGACTCTGGTGGATTTCAAGTATTCTCACTGCAAGGAAACTCCATCACAGAAGAAGGTTCTAAGTTCAAAGGTCCCAAGGGACAAGATATTTTACTGACGCCTGAGACTTCCATTCAAATCCAGCAAAACCTGGGTAGTGATATTATGATGGCCTTTGATGAGTGTATTCCTTATCCGGCCAAACCTGATTATGTTAAGAAAAGTATTGATCGTACCCATCGCTGGTTAGATCGTTGTATTGAAACTTGGGATAATCCTAACCAAGCCCTTTTTGGAATTATCCAAGGCTCCACTTATGATGAATACCGTGATGAGTGTTTAGATGAAGTAGTAAAAAGAGACCTCCCGGGTTACGCCATTGGTGGTGTAAGTGTGGGTGAAGGCCCTGAGCTAATGCATAAAATTGTCAGCTATACAGGCCCCAAGATGCCGGAAAACAAACCTCGCTATGTGATGGGAGTTGGGATGCCGGAAGATCTTCTCATGATTTGGGAACACGGAATTGATATGTCTGATTGTATTATTCCCACCAAATTTGCCCGTGGCGGCACCCTGTTTACCAACCGCGGAAAGATCCGTATTACACATAAAAACTATCGGCGAGATTTCTTTCCTATCGAGCCCAACCTTAACGATTATGTAAACACAAACTTCAGTCGTGCCTATATCAAGCATTTATTTGACTCTAACGAGATCCTGGGACAAATTTTGGCCACTGCTCATAATATTGCCTTTTATAAATCTTTGGCAGACAGAGCGAGACAGGCCATTTTAGAAGATCGTTTTCTAGAATTTAAACAAGAATTTCTTGCTGGCTATCTCAAAGATGATGGCAATAAAGGCCAGAAAGGAAAAAGAAGATAAACCTTTTTCTAGTCGCGAACTGAGTATCGGCCACCGCCAGTGAACATCAAGACAAAATAAATCAGCCCAAAAAGCATGGCCTTTTCTTTGACATTGAAAGGATCATGAGCGTGAACAATTAAGGCCGCAACTAGCATGGTAATAAAAGACGGTAATGCAAACCATCTGGTTTTAATTCCTAGTATAATTAATATGGAACAAATCACTTCGCTAAAAACAGCAGCGCTCAAGGAGAAAAAAGAGCCCATTCCTAAAGGATCAGGAAAAGTATCCATCAGTGCAGCAAAGTTTAATAATTTTTTAAGGCCATGAGCTCCGATCATTAACAAACCAACTGCTAATCTTAAAAACAGTAGCCCAATATCAATGCCTTTACCGGTAAAATAATTTGAAATTCCCATATCTATCCCCTAAACACTCTCAATCGCCAGAGAGATAATTTTGGTAAGCTTTTTAATATTATCCAGACTGATATTATGAAATAAACCAATTCTAAATTGATTGCGTCCTAACTTACGGTAAGCATCGATATCATAAACCACGCCCAATGCTCGTAAGCGCGCCGATAACTCAGTCGTTGGATATTTATCATCTACATCAATAGTCGCTACCGCGCTAGATCTAAAAGCAGCATCTTGCACATAGCAATTTAAGTATTCTTTCTCCTGTGCCCAATTATAAATGAACTTGGCTTTTTCTTTGGCCATGGCCACAACTTTGTCTTCACCTAATTCATTCATAAGCTTTACCTGCTCGTTCAATAAAAATATGGTTGAGATGGCCGGCGTATTATAAGTTTGATTTTTAAGTGAATTTTCTATGGCATTTTTCCAACTCATGACTTCTGGACGATAAGTATCGCGATCATACAACTCTTGTGCTCGCTTTAAAGCTTTGGGAGACATAATCGCCACATAAAAACCACCTTCACTGGCAAAGACTTTCTGTGGAGAGAAGAAATATAAGTCTACTTTATTAAAATCTAATTTAATCTGTCCCGCACCACTGGTCGCATCTACGGCCAGCAAACAGTCTTCACCAACTTGCGGAAGATCATTAGTAATCACTCCGGTAGAAGTTTCATTGAGAGTACAACAAATCATATCATACCCCGCTTCAGCACGAGGGTTAATGCCTTGCCCATAAGGAACTTCTTTTTTGTCTACGGAAATCCAGGGAATAAGTTTATGGGATTTATACCACTTGCTGGAAAATTCTCCCGTTACAAAATGTAAACTCGAGTTTTTCACCAGCCCCAGGCCAATCATATCAAATAAGAAGGTTGCCCCACCATTTCCAATAATAAC
>JBFEUX010000202.1:0-5234 GCA_041547255.1 Bacteriovoracaceae bacterium | reverse complement strand
CCCCCCTACGAAATATTGGAAAAACAGCTCCTTACGGACATAGCGGTTCACTAAATAGTATAGAACGTGTTGTAGAACATTATAATATTCCAATGCGAAGTAATCATCATTATCAGCAAGAGTGGCAGCAACTGCCATATGATCTTGATATCGAATGGCAGTTTATGAATGATCGCTTAAGCTTACTAGATCCTAAATTACCAAGAAGGATCTTGTTTACTCCAACAGAAAAACAAGATTTGGTAAATTTTCTTAACAAGGGTTTATCTGACCCTGAACTATAGAAGCCAGCTAAAAGAGAGTAGTGCCGCATCCATAAAATAATTTACATCTGCGGGTGTGCCATTTGTGCTTAATTCGTCATATTTAAGAAAATTAACTTCTAAATTAATATAAGAGTTACCACCAGTTTTGGCGCCAATTCCAATCTTACTACCACTTCCAGTGGCCTCATACTCATTGGCCCCATTTTTATAGGCTAACGTGGCGCCAGAAACCATACCATACCAAAAGCGCCAACCGCCACCATTATAACCAATAACCAATCCAGTATTATTCATACCGATATCATAAGGTACACTTGAAGCATTTAACTCAGAGGCGTAACCTAGATCAGCACCAATATATAGTTTATTCCAGTTGAATCCTAATTTGACGTCAAATCCTAGGCCACTTATTTTGGATGAGTTATAATGGCCTTGATAATAACCAATTCCTGGTTCAAAAAACCACCAACTACTCGCCACTGCTAACTGACTACTTAAAAATAAGGTTAAAACTAGTAATAAATTACGCATAAACACTCTCCATATTTTTTTATATTTTAACCCAATTACTAAGCTTTTAAATGCGATGGATTATTTGCCTATTCTAGACTGTGGCAGTCAATTTATTTATGAGCAGGATGTGAGAAAAATCATAATCTCGTACCTTATATATCATCAACAGTCATTTTTACCTGAGTAAAATAAAATTAAGAAAATTATTAATCAGGAGGACTGAATGAATCTATTTAAAAGAAAAAGCAATTTACCAGTATCAAGACCCCAACGTGACGTATGGGAAATGATGAATGATTACTTTAACACTGAATCTGCATGGGATATGCCCATGTCTACAAGAGGTCTAGAGGCGTTTCGACCAGCGGTTGATTTTAAAGAAACAGATGATGAATACTTAGTGGAAGCTGAACTACCTGGTATGAAAAGAGATCAGATTGATATCAGTGTTAAAGACAACGTACTTTATATTAAAGGTGAAAAGAAAACTTTTAATGAAGAAAATGATAAAGATTATCATCACGTGGAAAGAACCTATGGCTCATTCTACCGCTCATTACCACTACCAGGCGATGCAGACTTGGAACAAATGAGCGCGGATTTTGAAGACGGTCTCTTAACAGTTTCTGTTGCAAAACTTGCTGGTAGTAGTGAGAATGCTTCACGAAAAATCTCTATAAACTAGACCGCCCCTCTTCTCAAGGCCCAGGTTAAATCTTGGGCCTGACTTTATGATATAAGAAATTATATTTGAAATGGATAAACAGAGCCGAGTCCCATAATCTGAGTAAGCTCATCAAGCGCGACTTGAACTTCTTTAATTAATGCCGGATCAGCAAAATCTTTTTGAGAAAACTCATCACGATAATGTTTTTCAATCCAGGCATGTAACTTAGTATATAATTCATGTGTTAGTAGACTTCCAGGATTCACTGTGGCCAACTCATTTTCTTTAAGTGCGACTCTAAGACGCAAACAAGCAGGACCTCCCCCATTTTTCATACTCTGAGTTACATTATAAAAGTATACATGCTTAATAGGAGTATTCTTTAACATTTTTTGATTAATATAAGTATGGACGCTTTCAGTTTGACGACACTCTTCAGGTGCAATTAATGCGGTTTCCCCATTAGACAAAGTAATTAACTGTGAATTAAAAAGATAAGATTTAATGGCATCTTGCACTGGCACATCGCTATCTTTAACTTCTACAAAGTGTAAAACTTCATTACCAAAAGCTTTCTCTAGATCCTTAAGAGTTTGCTTCTTATTTAAAAATGACTGTTCATGGAAAAAATAGACATCTCTATTGCCAACACCGATGACATCATTATGAAAAACACCTGCATCAATTACCTCTGGATTTTGCTGAGCAAACACAGTCTTCTTGGGATTGAGCTGATGTGATCTCGCAATGGCCTGAGATGCTTCTAAGGTCTGACGTGCATCAAAGCGTTTAGGTTTTGGAGCTGATAAATTATAATATTCTTTACCATAAACAAAAAACTCAACTCCTTGTTTCCCGTACTCAGTACATAAACGAGTATGATTTGCAGCGCCCTCATCACCAAAATAATCGCCGGAAGGTAACCACATATGGTGACTAAATATGCTAGTATCTTTAAAGGTCGCTTTTAAAATATTACTTGTAACTTCTGGCTCAATAGAACGATGAAATTTATTAATTAAGTTGGCGGGTGTGATATGCACTTTACCATCAGCAGTATCTGCACTTGGAGAAATGGTGGCCGCATTAGCTGTCCACATACTAGAGGCACTATAGCACGCATTTAATAGTAAGGGGGCTTGCTTATAGGCTTTTTCAATGACCTGACTATCATTGCCAGTGAATCCGAGCCTGCGCAAAGTAAAGAGATCTGGGCGCTGCTGAGGGGCCAATACTCCTTGTTTTAAACCAAGATCACTTAAGGCCTTCATTTTATCCAGACCTTGTTTCGCTGCCTCTTTTGGATAAGATAAATTGGCGGCATTACTCATGGAGGCAATATTTCCATCAGATAGGCCAGCATAATTATGGGTCTGACCTATTAACCCGTCAAAATTTACTTCATACGCTTTCATGGCGAAATTATGGCCTAAAAATTGACTGCTTTCAAATATTTAATGAAAAACTCTTTATAGAACAGGAAAAAAAACTTCAGGTGTCGCCAAATCAACGCGAATAATATCCATACCAGCGGCCCTAGCGCCTTTTAAACCGGCATCTCCATCATCAAAGAAAACACATTTACTGGCCTTGACCCCTAATTTTTGGGCCACTAGATCAAAAGGAACTGCTGTGTCCTTACCTTCTTTGGTATCATCTGCACACATAAGTGCACTAAAATAATGATCTATTCCTAATTGAGGTAAAAGTATATCAACTACTGGGTGTGAACCACCAGTGACGATCCCCATAGGTAATTTGCCATGATAGGCCTTAACAATATCCATAACCGCCGGTGCTGTTTTAACCTCTGCCATACTCGCACGATACTTTGCTCTTTTTGACTGTGAAATGAGCTTAGGATCCAGTTGCATATTAAGCCTTTCGTTAATAATACCTACAATTCTTTCGCTGCTTAAACCTGTTGTCTCTTCAAAAAATTGTAGATCCAAGTCGACGCCATTTTCGAGAAGTGTGGCCATCCAGGCGCTATTGTGTTGCTCCATAGAATCTATAAGAGTTCCATCTAAGTCGAAAATCAGAGCATCATAGTTATCTAAATTAAAGTGAGAAATATCCATAACAAAACTCTACTTGAGAATTATAAAATGTAAAAGAAATTATTTGATTTTAATCAGTTTTAACATAGCTCAATCTGAGTGAGTAATAACGGTATCAAGTTTATAAATGACTTAATAAAAGATCACGTTAACTTTAACAAGGAGATTCACATGGAGTTAAGACCTTTTAAATCACGATTTACACCAAGTAAAACAAGCATGTTTGGAAGAGAGTTTTCAGACATACAACGAGAAATGAGTGAGGTACTAGATAGCTTTTTTGGAGCGAGTACAGCGGCTGCACCACAAATTTATAATTTGGGATATTACCCAGCAGTAGATATCCAGGACAAAGAAGACAAGTACCTTCTAGAAGCAGAACTGCCAGGGATGAAGGAAAGCGAAGTTGATTTAAGCTTACACAATAATATCTTGACTATAAAGGGTGAAAAGAAACTTGAATCAAAGACAGTTAAAGAAGGATATACTCATAGTGAACGCCTTTATGGACAATTTAGAAGAGATATCCCATTTGACGATCTAGTTGATGCTGATAAAGTTAAAGCAAAATTACAAGATGGGATCCTTTCCATTGAAATAATGAAACAAGCGGGTGCCGCTCAATCAACTCGCAAAATTGCTATAAAACACTAATGTAAACTGACCCTCATAAACAAAGATGAGGGTCATAATTTAGGAAAAATTATGAAGGTCCAACAAAGTAATTTACCAACTGATTTACCTCTTATCCCCGTTAAAAATACAGTGGTATTTCCTACCACTTCGGTGTTTCTCTTAGTCGGAAGAAATATAAGCATGGATGCCATGCAGGTGGCGCAAAACAATGACAAATACGTTATTGTTTCTTCGCAAAAAGAAAATACAGAATTAGGTGAAAACATAACTCCGGATGACATTCATTTGTGTGGTACGCTTTGTAAACTACGATCGGTAAAGGGATCAGAAAAAGCTGGATATCAAGTATTACTTACAGGTATTACACGCTTTAAGTTGGAACAGATTTATCCTAAAGATGGCTATTTTATGGCCAAAGGCTCCCATTATCCAGACGTCATAGATGATTCTGCCAAGGCGGAGGCTTTGTTTAACAATTTAAAAATCTTCACTAAAGAAGTCATGGAGCTCTTGCCTGGAACGGATGAAAGTATTCAGGGAGTACTCGAACAGATAAAGGAACAAGATGAATTAGTCTATCTAGGTGCGACTTATATGAATCTAGAGTTCCCTTTCATGCAAAAAATTCTTACTTTGGAAAGTATGGAAGAAAAAATGCAACTTATGATAGAAAAATTAGAACGTGAAAGAGAAGTTCTTTTATTAGAAAAAGATATTAAAGATAAAGTTGGAAAACGCATGACTCAGGCCCAACGAGAAGCATTGTTAAGAGAACAGCTGCGGGCCATTAAAGAGGAACTTGGAGAGGTAGAACAAGATACTATCAGTGATCTATTTAAAAAACTAACTGAGGCACGCATGCCTATTGAAGTATTCAATATAGCAGAACGAGAACTAAATCGCTTAAAAAAAATGCACTCAGCTTCATCTGATTATCATGTTATCAGCAGCTATTTAGAGCTAATCAGTGAACTTCCATGGGCAAAATCTACAGAAGCAGAAATTGATCTTGCGGCCAGTGAAAAAATATTAGAGGCCCATCATTATGGGTTGGAAAGAATAAAAAAACGCATTCTAGAGCACCTGGCCGTG
>JBFEUX010000280.1:0-3392 GCA_041547255.1 Bacteriovoracaceae bacterium | reverse complement strand
CCTCAATTAAATCTATCTGTTTTGAAGAAAGCTTTTCTTTAAGAAAGCCCATGCCTCCCACATTATTGAAAATTGAAGAGAAAATTTGTGCTCTCGTTTTTGAAGCTTTTGAAGGGATCCCTTGGGCATCTGAGCGGTGACAGATTAGACAGTTATTATTATAAAGTTCTTCCCCGGTGAGACTTTGAACAGGGTCATTGTTTCTAGAAAGATCAACTTCAGCTTGCTTTTGATCTTCTTCTAATTCAAGCTCTTGCACTTCCATCTCTTGGACACAAGAAGCAAGAAGCATCATAGGAAGAAGGAATAACGCTAGGTTTACTTGCAATTTTGCTTTTAATCTATTCATAGAACAAATCGCAGGATTAAGTTTCATCTCAAAGTATTCTTACTTATCATTATTCCGCATATCGGGCGTTTTCTCACAAATATTACCCTTTATGTTGGAAAATGCTTGTGAAATTAATACTTTGGCCCTAAAAATGGTGTTCAACATAGAGGTTTTTGCGCCTCAGATACAAGGCAGGCATGTCGTGTATACCGATTGTGCTTTTAAGTACTTAGTTCTGTTTGTCATTAAATGGAGACGAATATGTGATCATATCTGGTTTAACTAACTATTTTTACATTTAGAGTGTAAACTACCCAGATATATTCCATGGCTTTCTTAAGAATATAAATTTCTAAATAGTATTCACTTCTTAACTACTTTTTTTATTATAAAAAGGGCGACTAAAACTA
The DNA here is from genome assembly GCA_041547255.1 of Bacteriovoracaceae bacterium. GTDB lineage: Bacteria > Bdellovibrionota > Bacteriovoracia > Bacteriovoracales > Bacteriovoracaceae. Next base: position 2,651 of record JBFEUX010000280.1, on the reverse strand, counting down.
AATTTCCGGCCATCATACCCAACACCAAGTTTTGTAAATGCTCATATATATAGATGGGGAAGTGAAATGCATGAGAAAAGATTCCTCCTGCAACAAGAAACATAGCAATAGTGCCAATGATTCCAAGTCCCTTCATTAGATATGGCATCATGCGCACGAGCACATATCCAAATTTCTTATAGTCCTTATTAATAAGATAAAGGCCCATATCATCTATCTTAACCAATACTGCTACAAGGCCATAAATAATTATAGATGCCAAAACACCAACAACTGATAAAGTCAGGGCTTGAGTAAGAAGAGCTCCTGAGAGTGAGCTTTGCGCGATCACAATAATTTCAATGGAAAGGATAAGGTCTGTTCTAATGGCCCCCTTAACCTTTTGCTTCTCTGACATATTTTTTTTGGATGCCCCACCACTATGCTTAGCATGAAAAAATAGTTTTTCTGCAACCTTATGCGCCCCTTCATAAGCGAGATAAAGTCCTCCCACCACCAGAATAATACTAATAATTGCTGGATAAATTGCCGTAAGAGCAAGAACAGCAATTATGCAGTAAACTTTATTCAGTAGCGATCCCCAAAAAATTGCCTTTATCATCGCAAGTTCACGATTGGGGTGGACGCCGGTAATCACAGCTGAGTTTACCGCTAAATCATCAGTCATTAACGGTGTCGTTTTTTGCAGGGCTACTTTTGTCATGACAGAAATATCATCAAATGTTGACGCTATATCATCGAGTAAACTTAAAAGTGAAAACATGGATAAAGCTTAGATGTTTAACCTACTTTTGTCGAGCTTTATGCTGATTAAGATTTAGCAGCACTTCAAAAAATCTATTTCTATTTTCTTCTAATGTAAATGCTTGTAAATGATTCATCATTGGATATGAAACAAAGATTTTTTTGGAGTTTAATTTTGCATAAGTCTCTTTTCCGAACTTATAAGGAACAATTACGTCTTTTTCTCCATGCATAACTATTGTTGGAATTTGAATCTTAGCTACTACCTCTTTTGCTGAAAATTCATCATCAACACTAATATAGGCAAGGGGAGAAAACAAAAAAGTAATCCAATTATTTTTTAGTTTATCAAAAGCAATTTCCCTGTAGGAAATAAAGGTTGAATCCAGCACGAGTACATCAATGATGTTTTGGTAATCATAAGCGGCCCTTAAAGCAATATTGCCCCCCAAACTCTGACCAAATACAATGAACGTCTTATTGTTGTTTTGTTGGTAATATTCATATGCTTTTTCAATCATAATGCGGGCATCATGAAATATACCCTCCCGAGAGGGAACACCAGAAGATCCACCATAACCTCTATAATCTGGGACTATGATATCGAAACCCTTTTCTACTAACCATGCTAATTGAAAAAAGTGGGTTGATCTATTTTCTGCATTTCCATGAAATTGTAATATTGTGCCTTTTTTTTGTTTGTTTTTAGTTTTTAAAATCCAAACTTTAATCTTTGTTTTATCATATGAAAGATACTCTCTTTCTTCGTAGTCAATATTATATTTATCGGGCGAAGTATAAATTTTCGCACTTGGCTGATAAAACACATGGCCACAAGATACAAACAAAAATAATAAAACAAATTTTAACTGCATATGGTAGTAGCTTAACCTTATTTCACATTTTATTACTAGAATAAAACTTACCTGTGATTAGCGACAATAGGATAAACTGATTTATGGCAGATAAAGTGGCGGAGACGGCGAGATTCGAACTCGCGGTACGCAGAACGCACGACGCCTTAGCAAGGCGCTGGTTTCAGCCACTCACCCACGTCTCCGAAGACTGAAGTTGCTTTCAAAGTGGCGGAAGTGGAGGGATTCGAACCCCCGGACGGCGCAAACCGTCAACAGTTTTCAAAACTGCCTCCTTCGACCGCTCGGACACACTTCCACTTTGAAAACAATAGTAACGATGAATATAGTCGCTTCTAGTTAAGAAATCAATTATTTTTTAGCTTCAATTTTGGTCATTCCGCCCATATAAGGAACTAAAGCCTCTGGAACAGTGATAGATCCATCCTCATTTTGATAATTCTCAATAACCGCCACAAAGCAGCGGCCCACCGCCAAGCCCGAGCCATTTAATGTATGCACAAACTGAGGCTTGTCGCCCTGCTTCTTAAATCGAATATTAGCCCTGCGTGCTTGAAAATCTCCACAATTAGAGCAAGATGATATTTCTCTATAAGTATCCTGACTTGGAACCCACACTTCTATATCAAATGTTTTTCTAGCTCCGAAACCAACATCCCCAGTGCAAAGCCTAACAGTTCTATAGGGGAGATTAAGTTTTTCAAGAATCTCTTCCGCACTGGCCACCATTTCTTTAAGTGTTTCCTCGGATTTATCTGGATGGGTGAGGTTAACCATTTCAACTTTGTTAAATTGGTGCATTCTAATTAGACCACGAGTATCTTTACCGTGAGAACCAGCCTCAGAACGAAAACAAGGAGTTAAACCTGTAAACTTAACAGGTAACTCTGATTCATCCAGAATTTCTCCACGCGGAATATTTGTAAGTGGAACTTCCGATGTAGGAATAAGGTACCAATCTTGGCCTTCAATTTTAAAAAGGTCTTCTTTAAATTTTGGAAGTTGTCCAGTTCCATACAGCGCTCGTTCATG
>JBFEUX010000062.1:0-13202 GCA_041547255.1 Bacteriovoracaceae bacterium | reverse complement strand
TTCGTGACCAAAAACCATTCGACGCCCTTACCCAGGAGATGATCCCAAGATGGAGGGAACAGCTCGCAAATTCTCCTTTAAAGATCTGGTGTTGTGCAAGCTCTACTGGGCAAGAACCACTTTCCATTATTATGTCTATACTCGAACATGATGGTAGGGAAAATAGTTTTGATTTGGAAGCTACTGATATCTCTGCCCAAGCGTTGGCGAAAGCCAGCTCTGGTCTCTATACAAGTCTTGATGTGCAAAGAGGATTACCTGGCGAATTGCTGACAAAATATTTCGAAAGTGCTTCAGATAACCGCTGGCAGGCCAAGTCCGAACTTTTAAGCAAAGTAAAATACTCTTTTTTTAATCTTTTTACAGGTAACTATATTCCTAATAAATATCATATTATCTTTTGTCGAAATGTTCTTATTTATCAAAATCAGGAAAATAAGAGAAAAATTCTAGAGCAGTTACAGTTATCCTTGAAGCCAGGAGGCTTTTTAGTTTTAGGAGCTGGTGAGAGTCTGGTGGGGATGAACATTGATCTCACCCAAGAAAACCTAGCAAATTGCATGGTCTTTGTTAAAAAATAACTTTGTATAGTCTTTTTTCATTTAAAATGTGCCACTTATTGTCCGACAAGTCCTTTAAGGAGTGTCTATGGACAATGAAATGCTGGCCGATTTCAAGGCTGAAGCCGCAGAACTCTATGATGAAGCAGAAGAAAATTTACTGGCGATCGAAAAAACTGATGATTACCTCACATGCTTCAACGCCATCTTTACAGCTTTCCACAGTATAACTGGGGCCGCAGAGATGTTTGGTTTAGACCGTCTCCAACAACATATGTGTTATACAGAGAATCTATTAGAGAAAAAAAAGTCACGGCCGAATATGTCTGGCATCATGATTAATTATTTACTTAATGCTATTGAGGTAGCTCGAAAAATTCTGAATGGAGATGAAGTTGAATTTGATTATTATGATCCTGATGAGAGTTTTAAGCATACAGCAAAAGTAAATACAAATAGCAAATTTCGGGAGCCTTTAAAGGATCGAGACGCTAAAAGATCACAAGAAAATGATAGCGATGGGGTTGTTATTGTCGTAGATGATGAACCCGATATTTGTGAGTTAATAAGAGATTTTTTAGAACTAAGGGAATATGTCGTTTATACATTTACTGACCCACATGAAGCACTAAAAAAAGTTAAAGATCTCGCCCCTGATTTAATCATCACTGATATTAATATGCCAGGTATAAATGGTATAGAGCTTATGAATCAAGTTGATAAGATAATACCGAATATACCAGTTATTGTTGTGAGTGGTTTTATAACCAAGGAAGCCTGTTTGGACGCTTTTACTTGTGGTGTTGCAGGTATTCTAGAGAAACCTTTTGATGACGAACAGTTACTTGCTATGGCCAGTGTTTTAATTACTCGAAGTAGAAAATTAAAGTTAGTCGACAAAAGTATTGATTTGCTCGTCAATCAGTTTGAAGACTTTGATCAGTTTCTAGGTAAAAAATTTGGCAACAACAAAAGAGATTTGTTTCGTGCTGATTTAAAAAAAATATTGATCCAAAGGAAAATACTTATGAAAGGGAATAAATAACTTGGGTATTACGTTATGAATAAAACGGACTTTATAGTCGTATGTGTTGATGATGATGCGGATGTATTAGAGATCACTGCTGAAAAAGTACAGGCATTAGGTCAAAAGACGCAGTCTTTTCTCAATGTAGAAGAGGCGCTAGACTATATTCAAAATAATAAACACAAAATATCTCTTGTTCTTAGTGATTTAAGAATGGACCATATCAATGGTTTTAAATTTAAAAAATTATTGAAGAAAACTGCAGATGAAATCCCTTTTGTTATTATCACCGGTTATTGGACAAAAGAAATATCTGCCGAGGCCATGGAAAATGGCGTTGATGCTTTTATCGAAAAACCATTATCTAATGATGCTTTAAGAGAGATTCTTGAAAAGTTTGCACAAGAGAGAATAGAGCTTCTTACTGAAGAACAAGAAATGGTAGAGGGGTTTTTGGATGAATCCGCTCCGATGCTGGATGAAATTGAACAATTAATACTGGAGTTAGAAGAAGATCCTAATTCTGAAGAAACCCTTGCTGTTTATTTCCGCTTGTTACATACAATAAAAGGAACAGCCTCCTGTGTTGGCTTGACTCGTCTAGGTGATTACACACATAAATATGAAGATTTTATTGTTGAACTCAGAAATAAGACTGTTCCTGTAAATACAAAAAGTATGGATGTCTTATTGGCGGGCTTAGATGACCTTAAACATTTCTTTACATTGGTACAAAATGAAAAAGTAGATTCTTTTCTTGATACTGAACAGCGTATCGGGAAGTATAATTTAGATAGCTCCTCGGATTTATCGGCGCCATCCATGCCCAATATGGAAAAAGACATGGCCTTAGATAAAAATGAATCCAAATCTGTACCGGAAAAAGATAAAGATAAAGATAAAATGTCAGTCCCAATGTCCACCCTAAATGCTTTTATGGAGGAGTCGGGAGAGTTAACTGTTATCAGAAACTCTATCTCCAAGACAGTTAAGCTTCTTGAAGGGAAGTATCGTGGTGATAAGGAGATTGAAGCCTTAAATGATTTATTGGATGATATGTTTTCGGTTACATCTAATATCCAGGGGAAGATCACAGAGATGCGTAAGAGTTCTTTAAAGAACACTTTTCGTCCTTTTAAGAGGCTAGTTCGTGACCTGTCTAAACAGCTTGGTAAAAGAGTTAATCTGGAGGTTGAAGGGGAAGAAATCCTTGTCGATAATTTTATAACAAAATTATATTCCAATACATTGATACACCTATTGCGAAACAGTCTGGATCATGGGCTTGAAACAGCAGAGCAGAGAGAAACTGCAGGTAAAAATCCTGTCGGGCTGCTAAAGATTGTCGTTCGCGAAGAAGGTGAAGACATTGTTTTAAAAATACAAGATGATGGAAAGGGGATCAACGCTGCAATTATAAAAGAAAAGGCGTTGGAGAAAGGATTATATACTGCAGAGCAATTAGATCAGATGTCTTCATTGGAGATCATTAATATTATTTTTGATTCTGGTTTTAGTACAGCAGAGCAAGTTTCTGATTTGTCCGGGCGGGGTGTTGGTATGGACATGGTGCGAGGCTCATTTGTTGAAATGGGTGGTAATGTTTATGTTCAAAGTGAAGCAGGAAAAGGCTCAACATTTACCTTACGAGTTCCAGTCCCTAAATCAGTACTTATTGTAAACACTCTCTCTGTAAGAGTGGGTCAGGATTTCTTTCTATTTCACATGGATGAAGTTGCTGAAGTTATTCGGCATGAACAGGACTCTGATCGTTCTAAGATGTATGCTATTGATTCAAAATTAGTACTCGATCATAATCATGAAATGATTCCGTTAACTGATTTAAAACAAGTCTTTGGCGAAGATAATATTGAATATGAAATTGATACAAAAGAAGTCCATAATATTGTTGTTTTAAGAGTTGGTAAAACAAAGTTTGGATTGCTCGTTGATGAGATCTTTGATTTTGAAGAAGTCGTATCTCGTAAGATTAGTGAATATATTGAATCAAAACATCTCTTCCATGGAGCGAGTGTATTTGGTAGTGGTGATGTCGCGATGATTCTTTCCGCGGAAGGAATTGCTCACCGCTGTGGTATTCATATTGATAAAAAAGTTCAAGCAATAGCTGAAGACATGCTCGCTAGTGATACTGAATCGCTTGGGGGGAGTGAATACATGCTGTTTAAGTATGAGGCTGATAAATTTCTGGCCCTTGAACTGGATCATGTTAAACGGCTAGAGAAGTTTCACCCTGCAACGCTTGAAATGATTGGCGATAATTATATCGTAAGATATGCAGATAAAGTTCTTCCTATTGTAGACCCTGCCCATATGTTAGGCTTTAAGAAGAATGGGATGGAGCATATATTAAAAGAAGTGAAGCAGGGCATGTTAGATGTCATTGTTATCAGTACAAATGGCCATCATTATGGGCTTGTGGTTTTCCAGTTAGATGAAATTAAAAAATCTTATGAGGCCATAAACGCTGATACTATTATAAATCAAGGGTTGAAAGGTACAGCGTATATTGATGGCAGGACTATTTCAGTTGTTGATCTGCTGTGGCTAGATGAATCTTATCGTAAGATCAAATACAAATTACCTGGTATGGAAATAAAGTTAGGGCCAGATAAGGCAGCTTAAAGGGCCGAAACTAATAATATTTAATTTCGGCCCTGTATTATAATTTTAGTTCAAAATAAATCTATTTGATGGTCCTCGTTTTTGGCTAAAAGTCCTCCTCCGAGTATTCTTCATCTGTATTCTTTTTTCTTGTTCTTTCTTTTTGGGCGTCTTCAATTTCTTCCGGATTAAACCTGGTTTGAATAAATGCCCTACCGGCTTGATAATTTTCTTCTGTATGAACAGAAAGAGGTGGGGCCCATGTATATCGATATCCCGTCATTCCGTAAGCAAGATTTCTTAGATCGATTTCGTTATAGTAATACATAGGAGCTTCTGACCAAAAACACCAAGCTGTTTCATGGTTTTGATCTACTTCGGCAATACTATCCACTTTTTTACATTTAATATCAATACGCTCTTTATCCATGCCCAGCTGTTTCATTTTTCTTCTAAGTTCAACTGCTTCCTCATATTCTTCATCTTCTATGGCCTCCTGGAGTTTCTCTTTCATGTCTGCTTTTCTTGCTTGCCACAGTAGTTCTCCTCTTACTGTTAAGGCTTCAACCCATTCTTCTGGTGTTGCCACTTGTCTCGATAAACTAAAAGCGCTGGCTTCACTATATGTCGCTGGATTCGATGCTGCTGCATAGGGAAGATGAAGCTGTTTGTCGAAGACTTGGTTTTTTCCGTCTACCACAAGCATAGGCGCTACGTGATAATCCCAAGTTATATTATTTTTGACCATACTTATAATTCTTTTACTTACTCCGTCTGCTGACCAGAATTTCCTGAATAGCCACGACATATGGTCTTTGCCCATATTATCTAGTTCACGGTTCCATTTGTCCGTGTAGTGCATAAAAATCTTTTTAGATTTGATGCCATGGTTTTGATAGAAATCATAGGTCCAGATTTGAGCTCTACGATAACAGTCTTTTCCTTTTAAGGCCGTTTCCATTTCTTCCCACAGGTCTTGGACTTCATAAGAAGCAATATTAGTTGGTGTATAGCCTTCCATTTGATTGGTTGGGCCAGCAATTGTAGTCTGGGCTGCCATGGTTAAAAGTACTGGCAGAATGATTTTTTTCATTTTGATTTCCCTTTTTAGTATTTTTTTGCAGGAGTATAACACAGCAGGTCATCATTTGTTAGTGAGATGATGCGAAGTGCTATTTTTTACATGGTCCTAAATAATGCCGTAAATCACTAAAATAACAGTGATTGTTGTTTGCTAATATCCTGTATTTATTTTTTGCCAGTTGCCAAAGCGCTTATTCTTTAATAGCTTACGCGCGGGAGTTAGAGATTATGTTAAAAAATTTAATTTTATTGGCAGTATGTTTGTTTGCAGTAAATGCTGTGGCAAATACCAGTTCAAGTCGTCGAACCCGAATCGTATATGGACAAGATAACAGAGTAGATATTGTAAATGTGCATGATGCTAGAATCACTAAGCTTGCGAAAGCAGTGGCAGGCAGAGTGTTTAAATACTCTTACGAAGAGGCAACTCGTTTTGAGCCATTTTCTAAAGATATTAGTTTTTCAGATGTTCTGAGATTATCTGATCCGGATTCAATGAATGTATGTAAAAGTGAGCGCTTTGCATATCAGCCAACTGTGGCTGACTGTACCGGCTTTTTAGTCGGAGAAAACTTATTAGTGACTGCGGGTCATTGCATGTTGATGATGGGAACGTCGGTTGAATATCAAGTAACTAGTGCTTGTGAAAACAATTCCTGGATGTTTGATTATCAAGTTGATAGCAAAGGAAAAGTAGATCTTAAAGCAGTGAAGAGTGAAAATCTTTATGACTGTAAGCAGGTCATTTACGGTAAATACACTGTCGATGAAGATTTTGCTCTTGTCGAATTGACAAAAAAAGTGACGAATCGAGAGCCACTCACTCTTAACAAGACGGGGAGTATACAAGCAGGAACTAAGCTTTTTGTTATGGGCCATCCTAGTGGTTTACCTCTTAAATATTCAGATGGGGCCAGAGTATTTGAAGTAGAAAATAATTACTTCACGACTAATCTAGACACTTTTGGAGGAAATTCTGGTTCTCCAGTATTTAATGCCAAAACTTTGGCGGTAGAAGGAATTCTTGTGAGAGGAGATATTGACTATGTCTTCCACCGTAATGATGATGGTTCGGTTTGCTCTAAAGTTAATGTTTGTGATAGTCATCGAGAAAATTGCATTGAAGATGATGAGAACATTAAGGGCGAACATGTCTCAATTATTAAACCAGTAGCAGATAAAGTTAAATAATGATAAGGCCTCATTCGAGGCCTTTTTTATAACTCCTGTAATGACCCTGCCACGTTAACGACCATGGAGCTTTGAATTAACCCCTCTAGCGCATTAATATGCCGCCCTCCTTTAAGAATGGCCTCACGAATCACTTTATAGCTTAAGTTTAAATTTTTGCTTTTTAGTACAGCGGCCAGCCCGCTAACAATAGGGGTTGCCATGGATGTGCCCATCGAACCACGATAGGGAGTATCATCTGCGGAACACGGCCCACTACAATCTGGGATGCCAGTAGAAACTAGTGCTCCTGTATAATAGTCTCCTCCTGGTGCGGCCACATGAACGGTGGCACCTCCAAAATTAGAATACTCAGTTAGCTCGTTATACTGATCAACCGCTGCTACTGCTAATAGGTTGTCCTCCTGAATATTTGCTGGATAGACAGGTAGATTATCATTACAGTCACCAATCCCATCTGCGCCCCCATTTCCTGCGGCCGCAATGATGAGTGCATTTTCAGTTTTTGCCATATTTATAGTGTTTATGAGAGCTTGGATTTCGGCACTTATTTCAGAGCTCGCGCTGCCGCCTAATGATAAGTTTATCATATCTGCTCCGCGGTCCAGGGCGTACATAATACCAGCAGCGATTGTTCCTAAATCTCCTCGGCCATCTGCTCCCAGCACTTTGATGGGAAGAATTTTTGCCTTGGGAGCAACTCCCATATAAGTACTCGCGGCCAACCCTGCTACGTGGGTACCGTGTCCATTGTCATCAATAGGATAGGCATCACCGTTATAAAAATCCCACCCAACGTAGTCATCAGCATGGCCATTTCCATCGTCATCCCTTCCATTTCCTGCACTACCATGTTTATCATTCTCATTGGTTTTTATATTGGGACTTAAATGGGGGTGATTGTAATAAACTCCTGTATCGATAATAGCAATCGTCACACCTTCACCTTTATTGGCATGTCCAAAAGCATTGATTTGTTCCAGGTGAGGAAAGTAGCGAGTTAAACTTTCATTTCCATACTGGGGTGAATGCGGCCCGTAATATTCATAATTAGCGACTGTTTTGGCCTCAAAGCCACCTGCGATAAGCACTTCATTGTAAATTTTGTTTTGACGAAATTTAGACTTTGGAAGATAGGCTTCAAGTTCTTCCTGTTTAATCCCAATGAATTCAATGATTTTTCTTTTTTCATTAATGACTCTAAATTTTACACCTAATTCTTGAGCAATAGATTCAGCTTCTGAACGGCTAGTGCAACTAGCAATAATGCCTACTTGGTCTTTTGTTTTAGGCGCAGATGTTGATTCAATTACTTCTCTACCACAGGACGTGATAATCAATAGGTAAATGACTAAATATAGCCGCGAATTCCCTTTCATATTCACCTCTTTTACTGATCATCCTGATCAGCATATATTCTTTTGCAAGCAGTGTACCAGTCTTTTGGACACGAATCTAAGGGGTTAATGAGTGTCTTCTTGGGCCGGTGCCATTGTGGGGTGTCATTATCTTGAAAATTGAACTATTAATTTTGCCGGCTTTTTTGCAATCAGGTATAGTAAGCTATGGAAAAAATTCAGATATTCGGCGCCAAAGTTCATAATTTAAAAAATATTAACGTCAATATTCCACGTAATACTTTAACTGTAATCACTGGGCCTTCAGGCTCAGGAAAGTCTTCTTTGGCCTTTGATACTTTGTATGCAGAAGGGCAGCGTCGTTATATTGAATCTCTTTCCAGTTATGCTCGTCAGTTTTTAGGACAGATGGAACCACCCGATGTTGAAAGCATCACCGGATTAAGTCCGGCCATTGCTATCGATCAAAAAAGTACCAGTAAAAATCCACGCTCGACAGTAGGAACCATTACTGAAGTTTATGATTATCTGCGAGTTTTATTTGCAAGAGTTGGAGATGCCTATTGTCCAGAGTCAGGTGAGCTCTTGTCAGCTCAGTCTGCGGAACAAATTGTTAAAACACTTTTAGCGAAGCCGGAGAAAAGTAAGTTACAATTGTTGGCCCCAGTAGTTAAGGCACAAAAGGGTGAGCATCGTGATCTTATTCAACGCTTTTTAAGCTTAGGCTTTTCTAAAGGAAGACTGAACGGCAAAATGATTATTCTAGAAGAGGGGCTCACCCTGGAAAAAAATAAGAAGAATAATTTTGAAGTGGTCGTGGATCGGATTGTGGTTAAGGATGGTATTAAGGCCAGACTTACCGATTCTGTGGAGCAAGCCTTAAAATTAGGCGATGGAAATTTAATTGTACTCGCCAATGATAAAGAAGAGTTTTACAGTGAGCATTTATATTCCCATGAAAGTGGGAAGAGTTACCCTGAATTGTCACCTAGGTTGTTTTCTTTCAATTCTCCTTTGGGGGCATGCGAAGTTTGTAATGGCTTAGGTCAGACAAAAGTATTTGATCGTGCGAAATATGTATTGGATGAAAATATGTCTTATGCTGAAGGGGCCATCACCGCTTTAGGTAAAAGAGGCTCTTTTTATTATCAAATGGTAAAAAATATTTTGGATGATGAAGGCGTTTCATTAGATACACCTATTAAAAAATGGCCTAAAAAAGTTTATCAAACTATTTTTGATGGTTCGGAAAAGATCTATCATTTTAAATTTAAATCGGAAAACTCTTCTTATACTTTTAAAAAATCCTTTGTGGGCCTTGATGCCTGGTTGGAAAAAAAGTATTTAGAAAGTGGCTCCGATAAAGTGCGTATGGATCTTGAACGATTTATGCATATTAAGATTTGTCCTGCTTGTGGAGGAGAGAGACTTAATGCTTATGCTCGTCATGTAAAAGTGGGAAAGCTTGGGATCATGGAAATTTCCCATATGTCTATTGAAGATGCCCATAAATTTTTTAAAAAATTAAAGTTTAGCGGAAATAAAAAAATTATTGCAGATAAGCTTTTAAAAGAAATTAACGCCCGTCTGGGATTTTTAGTTGATGTTGGACTTACCTACCTGAGTTTAAATCGAGCGGCCAATACACTTTCTGGTGGAGAGTCGCAAAGAATCCGGCTGGCCACGCAAATTGGCTCTGCTCTGTCTGGAGTCCTTTATGTTTTGGATGAGCCAAGTATTGGTTTACATCAAAGAGACAATGATAAACTTATTCAAACCTTGATTCAATTAAGGGATTTGGGCAATACGGTCATTGTCGTTGAGCATGATGAAGATACTATGCTCGCCAGTGACTATATTATCGATATTGGCCCGGGAGCAGGAATTCATGGGGGAGAGATCGTTGCTAAGGGAACTCCTAGTGAAATAAAAAAGGCCAAGTCTATTACTGGCGCTTATTTGTCTAAAAAAGAACATATTGCAGTCCCAAGTGAGCGCAAAAACTTAAAAGATTTTATTAAGCTAAAAGGTATTGAGAAAAATAATCTACAGAAACTTGATGTCGAGATTCCTCTGGGTGGTTTCGTTTGTATTTCCGGCGTTTCTGGTTCGGGTAAATCAACACTCGTGCATCACGCCCTGGTTCCTGGTGTAAAAAACTATCTGGCCAAAAATCATGATTATCCAGTTTGCTATCAATCTATTAGTGGAGTGAATAAAGTTGATCAGGTGATTGAAATAGATCAAAGTCCCATTGGACGAACCCCGAAGTCTAACCCTGCAACTTATACCAAACTATTTGATCAAATTAGAACATTGTTTGCTGGTACTAATGAGGCAAAAGTACGAGGCTATAAGGCCGGTCGCTTTAGTTTTAATGTTAAAGGTGGGCGTTGTGAAACTTGTGACGGAAACGGAACGATTAAGGTTGAAATGAACTTTTTGCCTGATGTTTATGTCACTTGCTCTGATTGCAATGGAAAACGTTATAATCAGGAAACGCTTAATATAACTTATCGAGGTAAAAATATAGCTGAAGTCTTAGATATGTCTATTGAAGAAGCGATGGAGTTTTTTCAACATCATACCAAAATTCATCGTGCCCTGTTTACCCTCAACTCTGTGGGACTAGGTTATATTAAACTAGGGCAAAGCTCTACCACCTTATCCGGAGGAGAGGCCCAACGTTTAAAACTCTCGCGGGAGTTAAGTAAGGCCACTCGCGGGCACTGTTTGTATGTGCTGGATGAACCTACTACCGGCTTACATTTTAAAGATATTCAGGTGTTGTTAGAGGCCATGAAACGTTTGATTGATCTTGGCCATACTATTTTAGTCATTGAACACAATTTGGATGTGATAAAATCAGCGGATTATGTCATCGATTTAGGGCCGGAAGGGGGAGTACATGGAGGACAAGTAGTTGCCTTCGGAACTCCGGAAGAAATAGCAGCTAATAAAGGCTCAATCACTGGAAAATATTTAAAAAAAGTACTATAGGAAGGATATGTTCACACTAATCAAAAATGTAAAAACAACAAAACAACTTATTGGGCGAGAAGGAGATGAACTCGTTACAGTGGAGGTCCTGTTGGAAAACGATAAAATTCGCGAAGTGTCTACTGAGAGCATCCCCGGAAAATTCGATAAAACTATTGATGGCCATGGACATTTTTTATCTCCAGGACTTTGTGATCCACAAGTTCATTTTCGTGAGCCAGGCCTTGAGTATAAGGAAGATATCGCCTCAGGTTCTAAAGCCGCTGCAAAGGGAGGCTTTACCACTGTGATCTCTATGCCCAATACCAGTCCAACTGCTGATAATAAAGAAACTGTTGCTTATATGTGGCAGAAATCTAAAGAGGTGGGAATTTGTCGTGTTTTTCCTACCGGAGCGGTAACTAAAGGCCTTTTAGGCAAAGAGCTGGCCGATTATCCGGGAATGAAGGAAGCTGGTGCAATTGCACTTACCGATGATGGGAAAGGTGTTCAGCTAGAGGAAGTTTTTAAGGCGGCGATGGTAGAAGCGCAAAAGCTAGACTTGGCAGTGCTAGATCACTCAGAAGATGAAAGTCTTTCTTTAGGGGGAGCGATTCATAAAGGTGACGTTTCAAAAAAGTATGGAGTGAAAGGAATTGATTCCAATTCGGAAGCGGCCCATGTCGAAAGAGGTTGTCGTCTCAGTGGAGAAACAGGATGTCATTACCACGTTTTACATATCTCTACTAAAAAATCTATTGATTTTGTAAGAGCTGCCAAGGCCAAAGGTTTTAGAGTCACAGCAGAAGTTTCTCCGCATCACTTATTATTATGTGATGAAGATATACCTGAACGCTCTCCGGGAGATTTGCATCCTAACTGGAAAATGAATCCACCACTGCGCAGTAAAGAAGACAGAGCGGCTTGTGTAGAGGCTTTGTTGGATGGAACCATTGATGCGGTTGCCACTGACCACGCTCCTCATGCACCCTATGAAAAAGAGCAGCATATAGAAAATGCACCTTTTGGTATCATTGGTTTAGAAACTGCTTTCCCTTTGGTTTACACTAATTTTGTAGACTCAGGAAAAATGAGTTTAAATAGATGTATTGATCTTATGAGTAAACAGGCCGGTGAGTTATTCGGTCTTGAGATGGGGCGAATAGAGGCAGGAACTCGCGCAGATTTAGTCATTTTTGATTTGGATACTGAATTTGAAATTAATGAAGGCTTCTTTGCCTCCAAGTCAAAGAACTCGCCATTTATTGGGCATACACTTAAAGGTCAAACCAAAATGACCATCTTTGAAGGAAAGGTTGTATATGAAAGTTGATCCTATCGTACAAAAAGCTTTTGAATTGGCGCAGGCAGCGAGGCTTAACGCCACGGCCCAGTTTTCTGCAGTCAAAGTTGGGGCCGCGATTAAAATTAAAGGCAGTGATAAAATCTATGCCGGTTGTAATGTCGAACATTGTGTTATGGGAATTTCTCTCTGCGCTGAAAGAAATGCCATAGGCACTGCTGTAACCAATGAAGGGAATTTGGAAATTGAGTTTGTTGTTGTTTGTTCTCACACCGAACCGGCCCTTTATCCTTGTGGTGTATGTATGCAGGCCATGTCAGACTATTGTACTCCTGAGTTGGATATATATGTGGCCAGTCGGGATAAGATTATCGCTAAAACAAAGTTTAAAGAATTGTTTACGCATCAATACGCAGAGTTACCAAAAGTATTAGAAGAGTAGATATAACCAAAAGTAATAATACAGATGAGTAAATACTATCAAGTTGCAGTTAACTTTCCTAAAACACCTAGTGTGTTCACCTATAGCTCCTTGGATAATTTTTTCAAAGGGGACTTGGTAGATGTACCATTTGGCAGACGTAAGGCCATGGGGACCATTTTAGGTGAATCCAATGAGACTGACCTTGCGAAAATCGAGACCAGTAAAATTAAATCCATTGAAGGCAAAGTTGAAAATTCTTTTCAGCTGAGTGATAAGGAACTCGCCTTATATGATTGGATGAGTAAGTATTATCATTACTCTCTTGGTAAACTTATTTTTGATTGTCTGCCTAAAATATTAAAGCGTCCTCGTAATGTTGAATTTCTACAGGGAAAAGATCAAGAGCTCCCTTTTGGGCTTAACGAAAAACAGGATGAAATCTTTCTCAAGATCTTAGACTTTTATCCAGAGGGTTTTTCCCAACACTATATTCATGGTGTGACCGGCAGTGGTAAATCGGCCATTTATATTAAGCTAATTAAAGAAACCATTAAGGCTGGAAAAAGTGTGCAGTTTCTTTTACCGGAGATTAATCTTACTCCGCAGTTTACTGAAATGTTTGCGACCTATCTTGGATGTAAAGTTTATACTT
>JBFEUX010000302.1:0-2955 GCA_041547255.1 Bacteriovoracaceae bacterium | reverse complement strand
GTCTTCCAGGCTTCTTGGGTTGGATAGCGTTTATAAGTTAAGGTGGCCGACATGCCCTCTTTAAGAACAGGAATCTCTACTGGAGCATCGGTCGTCCCCCCATGACTACGTGGAAACTTTACCGTTACTTTTTCTGACTCACCAATATCAATCCTTTTTGGATAAGTAGGTCCGGTAGTTCTTTGATAAATAACTGCAATCAAAGTAATAACAATCGCAAGTGGAATAGAGATACCAAATTTATGATTATGCTTAACGGCCTTTGCCTGACTCATATTGCCCTACCTTTTATAAGTTTGATTGGGACCTAGTTTGGCATATTATTTGTCCTTTTTAAATACTTGCTTGTCTAAAATAATAAAATATTAGAAATATACTTTTCTGTGACAAATTAGTATTAATTTTAATTAAAGTGAATTTTATATTAGTAAAAATAGAACATTAAATTGCCTCGCCGCACAAGAAGGAATAGCTGTGTTAAAGAAGATATTAATAACTCTGACACTAATCGTTATTGCCAATAATGCTTTAGCAAATAACGTTTCAACTACAGATATCAAACAAACAGTGCGCGCAGTGCCACCTAAATCAAAGTTCTCATTAGAGTTTCTTATCTCATCACAACAAACTAAAAATATCGTGGATAACTCTCACGATGGTAGTTATAGCAACTTTGATACTTCCCTGCTGTACAGCTTAGACCAAAATAATGAAGTACGGTCTTATCTTTCCACCCGCTATATCGAGACTCAACAAGAGATCGAGGGATTTGGCAACGAACTAGAGCTTTTCTTTTGGGAGGTCATGTATCGTCGAAAAAATATTCTAACTCAAGCCGATCATGGTATCTATATGCAAGCCGAACTAAAGGGCCTGCAATATATTGATCCCGACATTACAAATATGTTTGGTTATGATCAAACCTTAATCCCGCAATTAATTTTTAATAAACGTTGGGGCAGAGCTCTGAGTGCTGAGCTTAAAGTACGTCGTCACTTTAACCGCACCCATAGTGACGATGCTTACACCCCCAATTTTGAAGATAGAATCTATCTTTCAGCGAGCACTTTTTTATCTCGTCGTATGATGTTTTATACTCAGTTTAAATACCAGCATAAAATAAGAAAAGCAGATGGCTTAGACTGGCGCTTTGCCGATCTAATTAGCTTTGATCCAATAACACATCGGCCCGATTTCTCTCAAGTTCCAGAGGCAAAAAAACATCAGGAAATACTAAGCATCCACTCTTCTATTATGCATTTCTTAAGCCGAAAAGCATTGGTAGAGTTTTATGCTGAGACAAGATTGAGTGATACTTATAATAAACAAACCATCGAGGAAATCGCTAAGAACCAATTTGTATTAGGAACAGCATTTTACATAACTGCTTTTTAAATTATGCCCAAATTTACTACAAAACTAGGAACAACTTATTATATAAAAAAAGGGAGAATGACTAAGAATTTTCCCATCATCAGCTGCCATGGCGGCCCGGGCGGAACTCACCACTCTACCAAGCCTATGCTGGAATTGGCAAACGATAGACAAGTTGTGGTGTATGACCAAATTGGCTCAGGGCTCTCTTCTAATATTCCAAAAGCAAGGTGGACCATCGCAAGTTTTTGTAAAAACCTGGAAGAGCTGCGCAAGCATTTGGGATATGAGCAAGTGATTTTACACGGTAGTTCCTGGGGAGGAACACTCATTTTAGAATACTTCAAGCGCCATCCCCGAAGAGTGGCAGGACTTATTTTCCATTCTTCGCTTATATCGGAGCCCATGTGGCGTAAGGATGCCCAACGCTTAATAGGAAAACTTCCAAAGAAAACAAAAGAGATTATTCAGGCTTGTGAAAAAGTAGGGGCCACTGACTCCAAAGTTTATAAACAGGCCATGCAAGAATATTATGAGCGCCATGTATGCCGCGACAAAGCTGCCTATAAGAAGAAACGTAAACGCAGGTCTAATGCCGAGATATACCAGTATATGTGGGGACCTAGTGAGTTTTGTGCCACAGGAACGCTAAAAAACTATAATGGTCTTTCCCTTTTAAAAAAGATCAAGATCCCAACTCTATTTTTATGTGGTGAGTTTGATGAAGCAACCCCTAGCTCTAACAGGTTTTTTAGCAAGCAAGTAAAAGGGGCAAAGTGCAAAATCATCAAAAATGCTTCTCACAGTGGATTTACTGAACAGAAAAAACAGGCCTTAAAGATTATAAAAAATTTTATAAAAGAGAGCGCACTCTAGCGTCATCAATCCCCTGATCACCAAAATGCTCCGCAAGATATAGCTTTTTAAAATGGCCATTACTCACATGAACAATGCCGCATACAACATCTTTTAAACTAATGACTTTAAAGTTTTTATTGGATAATTCTGGTTTACTGTCTGAATTTGCTTTAAAGGCGGATCCCAGTAAAGAACTCGTAATATCATCCTTTGTAAAATATTGATTATAAATTTTCTGGGCCGCAAGCTGATTATCTACGCTTAGCTCTGCTAATTTTAGCCCAAGTTTATTGAGCGTAAAGCCATAGGGACAGTGCAAACAAGCACTTTTACAACAACTCCCCCGCTGGCGCAAGAACTGAGCAGTAAAGACGCTATCTCCATTTTCGTTAATATAAAACTTATCATTCATAACAAAAAAAGGGGCACATTCGCACCCCTCCCACAATCACTTTAAATTGGTTTAATTACCAGCTAAAATTTTTGCTAACTCCATTGCTTTATAGAGATTTATAATCCCATCAGTTTGAGAAAGATATTTGAAAGGTACCGGTAATCTAAAGTCTGGATCACTGGCCTCTTCACTCGGAAATCTAATTTCAAGATTTCCTCTTTTCTCAACTGTTTTTAATAAAATTGCTTTTACTTCAGCAGCTGTCATCGTTGGAAACTCAGACATAACTGTAGCTGCTACACCTGCCACGACTGGTGTGGCCATAGAGG
>JBFEUX010000205.1:0-5066 GCA_041547255.1 Bacteriovoracaceae bacterium | reverse complement strand
TGGGACTCGTTGGGGTTATGTTCGCATGTTTAATGGTTATAACTATAGCTGGCAATACATGCAGCAAGCAGGAATGTGGTGGTCTTATAATTGGATGCCACAAGTAATTCCTAGCTATGGTTGCTACTACTAATTGAAATGGTAAAAGCTCTTCACGCCCACTAATAAACTTCCTTAACTGATCTTAATCAACTTTTATATGCCCTTTCATCATATACGGAGAGGGCTTTCTTTTATAGTTTGTGACTATAATTAGGAGGTCCTTATGAAAGAGTTTTTTATTATTCTGGCATTACTGATGTTTTTACCTTTTGTCGGTCAGTCCCGTGTTAATGAACTATCAGATTATAATGATATTGATGCTATTAAGTTTATGTTTTGTGCGGGCGAGACTCAGCACGAAGGTGTGCTTTGTTCAGACATTATGAACTATACATTTCCAGTATTAAGCACAAGACGTTGTAGAATCTGGGTCAGTGACAACAATTTAACTAATATGAAAATCTATAAGGCTTCTAGTAAAAATCTACTAGAGGCAAAACAACTTGAGGTGTGTGATAGGCTTCTTAACAAATCCAAATGGACATGTTTTATCATAGAAGACTGTGGTATGACCTCCTCCATCTCTCCTCTCGGAGGAGTACAAGCCTTTGCTCCATCTGGAGACGTTGAGCAAGCCCGAGACAATTGTGTCATCAATGGCTGGCCAGAATTTCAACAAGCCTTAATTGGTGTAAACCATGGCTGCAAGATCGCACCTGATGCAGCGGAATTAATGTTTTAATAACGCCGCCGAGTTAACTCAAGCTGGATCCTTCGCCATTACACTATTTTATGTTATGGCGAAGGATTTTTTATTGTTCAGGAGAAAGGTTCTAATTTAAGACTGCTTTATAGTGATCGAATGTTTTTTGCGCAGTGGCCTCTTTGGAAAAGTTCGTTTTTACATTTTCATAAGCATTGCCCAGCATTGTCTCGCGCAATTCAGGATTACTAAGGATTTCACTAATATTTTGAGTAAGAGACTCGACATCTTTAATAGGAGATAATAATCCCGTCTTGGTATCAATGACAATTTCGGGTATGCCTCCTGCCGCTGTTGCCACAACTGGTACACGGCAAATCATGGCATCTAAAATGGAAGTACCTAGTCCTTCTGTTTCACTGGTAATGAGAAAGATATCGAGAGATTTAAGGTATTTTTCAAGGTCGGGCAGAAAGCCGGTGAAATGCACATTTTTTATATCATTCTCAGCAGTATACTTTTTAATTTCATCTTCCAGGGGGCCACTACCGATGATAGCAAAGTGGTATTGAGGAAGGTTGCGAGCTACTTTAAGAAAAGTATAATAATCTTTATGGGGTGCTATGGCCGAGGAGTTACCAATAAGTATTTGATGATCACCAAGATTAAGAAGTCTTTTTAAACTATTCTGTTCTCCATCAAATCGTTTGGTATTAATGCCTGAATAGACAGTAACAACTTTATCCGGATTTTGAACCCCAGCCTTAGTTATTTCCGCTATTTTATGAGAGACACAAATAACTTTCTTAATAAGGGAATGATTGTATTTTCCCGGACTTTTAACTTTAAAGTCAGTTCTTTTTGAAACAATGATTGGGGTTGTGGCTCCTATTAGTGAGGCATAGAAGGCCAGTG
The DNA here is from genome assembly GCA_041547255.1 of Bacteriovoracaceae bacterium. Taxonomy (GTDB): domain Bacteria; phylum Bdellovibrionota; class Bacteriovoracia; order Bacteriovoracales; family Bacteriovoracaceae. The sequence continues at coordinate 3,406 of JBFEUX010000205.1, read as the reverse complement.
TGTGTGCATTTGAAGTGTGAGTATGGATAAGTTCAATCTGCTGTTTACGTAGGAAACCTTTTAATTTTAGGGAGTCTAGCAATTTAAGGCCACTAAATTTTAAGGCCAAATGGGGAATTTGTTTTTCTTGAGCGTATTTGTGAATAGTAGAATCCAAGCGACAACAAATAAAATTTTCAACACCGAGAGAGGCGAGTTCCTCTATCAAGTAGACCATTTGCTGTTCGCCACCTCGCCAGCCTTTTTCAGAATTAATATGCAATACTTTCAAGCCCATCTCCTGCTAATAATCAAGTCTAGCAAAATTGAAGGAGATAAACCAGTAATCAAGTAAAATTTAGAATTATTCGCCAAAAAGCCAACTTCGTAGAACGCGCTTAATAAATTGCTCTCCAATGATAAAGCCCAGGAGAAGAGAAAAGCCAAGCATATAGAAAAGTTTGAGCTTTTTAATTTTAGTTGTAAGTTTAAAACTCTGATGTTTCGAGTTCTCATTGTTATTATTTATAGCCTTTACATCGTGAGATTTAGTTTCTTGGATAAATTTGAACTGGTTAGATTGAGTAAAGAGCTCGCCATATCTTTCATGATCTTTTTTAATTTCTTCTTTAAAGAGATAATTAGCAAAATATTTTAAGTCTGTAGGGTTGAAGCCAAGATAAAGTCTGTTGAGTTCCTTGGTAAGTGCTCTGGAGAACTGTTCAATATTTTTAAAACGCTGGTTAGGGTCTTTAGAAAGTGCTTTGAGTAGAATTCTGTCTAGTTCTTCTGTGACTTGTTTATTGAATTTAGATGGAGCATCCACCTCGCATGTTTGAACGTTTTTAAGAGTGAGGATTGCATCTTCCGCTGCAAAAAGCCTCTTGCCTGTAAGTAGCTCCCAAAGGACTACCGCAAGTGAGAATTGATCGTAACGGTGATCGAGCTTATCGCCATTAACGTACTCAGGGCCAGCATAAGCAGTATTACATTTTATGGTTCCCACTTGCGTTGTGCTTTGAACATTTGTCTTCGCTTTGGCAATGCCAAAGTCAATGATCTTAACACTTCCATCATGAGAGATCATAATGTTGTTAGGTGAAATATCCCTATGGATCATATTTGGTTTTTCACCAGTAAACTTATCTATAAATTGATGAGTATAGCTTAAACCGGCACAGACTTCGATAACAATGTGAAGAGCAATATCCAGCGGAAAATCCATTGCGCTTGCCTGGCATTTATCGAAATATTCTTTAAGATTTTTCCCATCTACAAACTCCATCGCACAATAGAGTTTTTTGTTTCTTTCTCCGTAATCAAAAATTTGAGCAATATTCGGGTGCATGAGCGTAAAGGTGTTTTTAATCTCATCAATGAACATGGATTTATAGTTACTATCTTCACTGAAGTTCTTTTTAATCATTTTAATAATGATAATTTTATTCAAAAATCTTGCACGATGAATAGTGGCCATCCCACCATCTGCGATGTGATCTAGTAGTAAATACTTACCAAATTCTTGAATTTGTTCCATTGAATATATCCTCGTTGAGGTACCACACTAACTTACAGCGATAGATTCAACCCAATTATTGATAATGGCTTGTTTTCTCTCATCCAGATTAACAAAACGAATGCCTACATTTTTACCAGCATGACACTCATCTTCACATGTAATAATACCACTTAGATTGATAGTCTTGTCTGTATCCTTATACATTGTTGCCAGTCCCAGTTTTGAACCAACAGGAAACTCAACTGGATTCTTAACTTTAAAGTAGACTCCATTTTTACTGAGGACAAATCCTTCTGCTGTTCTCACCTGGCCTGAAATTTTTGCATAAATCGTTTGTTTTAAATTAACTCGTGTACTTCGTCTTGGAATGGGGACGGTAAGGGGTTCAGTGTCTTTAGTATTGAGATCAGGAGTTCCGATTTCGTTTAGGATATGACTTTCAAACCAGGTCGCTCTGCCTTCAGCATTATCGCTGGTATTATTAACCAGACGATACATTTTCAAGTATTCTTCTTCTGATAAAGAGAACAAAATATTGGGTCTGGTTAAAATTTGTTTAAAGATATTAAACTCAATTAACATTTTCCAGCGATCGTTTGGGCTTTGCGGAGACCAAACGTAGGAATCAATTTTAATTCTTCCAAGATTTAAAAGCGATAAAATTCCATTCGTATCAAAAGGGCCTGCGAATTTTTTATATTGCGGGAGCAATACGTACCAAATCTGTTTTGAACTCATGAGGACTCCAGGGAAATGTTGGGTATTGTGATTGAGAGATTCTTTTATTATATCGGAAAATGGAGAAAGTACTTGAGTGTTTTTTGCGGATTTTTCAAAATTTCCCCGATAATCAACACTTAGTCCGCAATGAGCATTATACTGCTATAGCTAGTCAGTTCTCTATGTATTCAAAATTTAATAAATTAAATAATAGTAAGTTTTTCGCCTAATGAGGTAGAATATAAGTATGAGTAATAGCAATATGGTTGCCTTTATCACCATTACCACCTTGGTTCACGGCGCTTTATATTTCTTGGATGAGCACCATTTCCACAAAAAGCGTGGACTAACTGAAAGAGAGGCAAATTTTCTTTTGTTTGATGGTGTTCTTTTTCTGGCCACAGTTGCCTTAACTATTTTTACTAACTTTGGCCCCTTACTTTCTAAAGTCTATATTGTACTGGCCTTCCTTTCTTGTTTTTCTATTATCAAAAATGAGATTTTTTATGATGGCATAAGCCTTAACGAGCGTTTCACTCACGCTGGCTTATATATTCTTCATCCATTGATTTTGTATGCTTTCTATACTTCCTGGCAAATGGACCTCTTTAATACCAATATGACCTATTGGATGCTACAGTTGTGCTATTTTATTTTGGGTTTTAAAGCGATGTCATTTCATGTGATTTATTGGAATTATATTGCCAAGAAAAAATCAGCTTAAATTATTTTTAATGAACTTGTTATTTTGATTTCGGTAGCCTTGGGATTGTCTGAATATCTGGGTAAAATATAGAAGACATACGCACTCCGATATAAAGTAGCTTATTCGTACATATTACGATGATAGATAAAATCTATCGCTGAATAATAAAGAAATATTTGTTCTTTTCTCGGATTTGGGTAGAATTTTAAGAAGTACTTAATTGAGAACAAACTAACAGCGATAGGAGAGTCTATGAAAACATTATTTGTTTTAGTAATGAGTTCGGTGGTTTTGGCAGCATGTTCCGGGCATAAAATTACTAAACATGATCAAGAGGTTTTAGCGACAGCGAAAAAGTTTTTTGAACCAATTCCAGCAACGATGATTGATAAGGAAACAAATAAAGACATTATCGCTTTAGGTCAGAAGCTTTATCATGAAACGAAGCTTTCTGCTAATGGCAAAATTTCATGTAATTCATG
>JBFEUX010000356.1:0-1967 GCA_041547255.1 Bacteriovoracaceae bacterium | reverse complement strand
GTTTATCAGGCACATGCTTAAATACTGCGTCTGTGTTAATCATATTAATCTGTTGAACTATTTCATCTAGCTTGGCCTCTAGAGAGAGGTGAAAATTACACTCTTCTTTGATAAGTGCATGTGTGTAAAGCGGGTCATTTAAATGAGTCATAGCAATGGGGATTGCCTGTCCTGCTTTAATGAGCTCTTTTGCCTTGTCTAGCAGATTCATTGCTTGCCCTAATTTTGTTTCATCCGGGACATGCATGATAAAGATACTTTTTTGCTGTATGTTTTTATATAATAAGTTAAGGACTTGAGCTTCTTTATGTACCACACTTACGTTATAAGCTTGATTAGCAAGACTATTCATCAGCTCTTCTTTAAGAGCAGAAATTTTAGGAAAATTAACCAGTAGAACGTTTTTCAAAATAACCTCTTTTATTATTCGTCTTAAGTTATTTTAACATTGTTTTAAGATTTTTCTTAAGTTGTATTTAAGTGACTAAAATCATGATCTAGGTCGTAAATGAATTTTGTTTGAATTCCAGTTTTTGATAAGAATTGCCAATATCGTGTGGCTATCTTTTATTATTCTATAAAGCATATTTAGTAAGTTAATTAAACTAAAGTTTAATGCTAATACGAATATTTTCTTAAGTGTGCCCTTAGATGCCCGACAAGCATTCACAACAATTCATGCACTAATAAAAAGGAGCGACTATGTTTAACAGATTTATCTTATGTTCTGTCATACTTTCGATGGTTAGTTGTGCAAATCTTTCCAGGACTCAGAAGAAAGACCTTGCAGAGTGGGAAGGAAAGGGAGTGGTTGAGCACGTTAAAGATCCAAGTACAGCATCCATGTTAAATATTCTGCCTGGGATAGGCGATTTTTATAATGGTGATACCGGACTCGGTGTTGTCAATCTCATGCTATGGCCTATGTCTGTTTTTTGGGCACCGATTGGAGCTGGAGAGGGGGCCAAAGTTAAAAACTGGGAAGCGACTAAAGTTAAGTTGGATGGATTTGAGGAGCGTCGTAAAAGGGCCATCGCCAAAGTAGAAAAGCTGCATGAAAACAAAGAGATTGATGAAATAACTAAGACGAAAGTTTTACGTAAGATCGCCTCTATAGAAATTGAAGAGCTGGGTGATGAAATTAAGTTTAAAGAGACAGGTGTCTTATTAAAAGAAAAGAAGTGAGGTGTTTATGAATAAGAATATTTTTATTTCCTTCGTTTTAGCTTTTTTATTTGTTTCTTGTTCATCTTTGCCAAGTAAAAAAGAAATGCTAGAAAAAACAAAAAATATGACTCTACCTGCAGAGGCAAAACCCCATAAGACGTTGGTGTATGTACTACGTCCATCCGCAGTAGGAGGATTAGTTCGCTTCAATGTTTTTCTCGATGGCAAAGAAGATGAGAAAGAGATTGGTTGGACTCGTGGTTCTCAGTATATAAAATTTTACTTAGAGCCAGGTAAACATAAAATCTATTCCAACGCGGAAAACTGGGCGGAAATCACACTGGACTGTAAGCCCGGTAAAATCATCTATCTAAAACAAGACCCAGAAATGGGAATCATTATGGCCCGCAACAGTTTGTTACGCGTTCCTCATTATGAGGGAAAGTATCACTTGCTGTCTTTGCAAAAAGGGACTTACAAGAATAAGGCGAAAGCGAATTAATAATAAAATTATGTGCTGTTAAGTCGTTTGGCTTAATGGCACGGTTTTTTTAATTATTTAATGAGGGAAAATCTTTATGGTTGTTGTCGTACGCTCTGCAGGTAGGTAAGCATATCTCTAAATTAATTCAAAAGAATTGTTAGTATGAAGTTTTTTATTATCATTAACATTTTACTTATTTCATCACTGGGTGCGACGGATATGAAGAATGCCGAATCAGTTTTGAGTGGAATAAAGAATTATAAATCTAATGAAAACGTTAAAAAATATAAAATATATAAGCAAACTCAGTTAACTC
>JBFEUX010000410.1:0-1139 GCA_041547255.1 Bacteriovoracaceae bacterium | reverse complement strand
CTGGTCTACCCCAACGGTTGAAGTGCAAAGAGGAACTAGTAAGACCTATACTATTCCAGCCGAACTTGCTGGTGAAACAATAAGCGCTTGGGTTCATCCCTCTGATGGAAAAGACGTTGGTGCAACAGTACAAGCCTCCAATGGATATCTTACTATCGAAGCGGCTCCAGTTATTGTAGCTCCCAACAATCCACCTGTAGCTACCAATGTAGTGATCACAGGAAATGCCGTTGTGGGACAAACTCTGACTTTGGAATATAGCTATTCAGATGCCGATGGTGACCCAGAAAGTGGTTCAATCATTGCCTGGTCCACCCCAACAGTTGAAGTGCAAAGAGGAACCAGTAAAACCTATACTATTCCTGCCGGGATGGAAGGCCAACAGATCAGTGCTTGGGTTCACGTTTCTGATGGGAAGGTAGAAGCTGGATCAGTACAAGCCTCCAATGGCTTTCTAACTATCGAAACGGCGACAGACCCAACGCCCATGGAGCTAGTAAGTCCTGAGGTGACACAAACAACTAATCTTTATATAGAAGAAGTTAACCTTCCGACGTGTGATAGCAGCAATCCTGAAGTCCAGTTTATTAAAACTAATGCCGATTGGAGTACTATTAACAGTACGACTAAGCGAATATTTTGTGTTTCTCCTGGCGACTACCGTTCACTTGGAAATATTAAATTAACAACGAGTGGTACTGAAGCTAAAAGACGTTATATAATTCTTAACAATGGCAATGACATACACCCAGCCAAACTTAGTATCTCTGAAATTGCAAACTATGGACTTAGCTTTGAAAATACGAATTACTGGATTGTAGATCGAGCGGTGGCCAATAGAAATAGCCTTGTTAATTCATTTTACTTTAATGCAGGTTCAAGTTTTAATATCTTAAACAGGGCCTTCACTAATGAAATTATTACTTCCGTTATGTTAAAACGAAATGCTAATAATAACACTATACAAAACTCTAGGTTTCAAAACATGACCCATTATGGTCGCCTAAATGATAATCCGACAATTTCTTTTAAAGACTGGAGTTCAACAGTATTTTCCATTAAAAATACCAAAATTATTAATAATGAAATCGTAAATGCTAATGATGGTATCCAAACTGTTATACCAACTGACCACGAGG
>JBFEUX010000108.1:0-9390 GCA_041547255.1 Bacteriovoracaceae bacterium | reverse complement strand
TCCAAAGTCTACCATTATGCCCGATATTCTTTACTGGTTAGGCTTAATTGAAAACCAGTCCCATACGCTATATCTCTACTCTCTGGGAGACCTTTATTTAAAACAATGTGTTTTAGAATACCCTAAGTCAAAAGTAGCAAGAAAATGTTACCAGTCTTATTATGACTCTATCATTTTTGGTTTTACAGGTTCTATGGGAACTAATATACCGGATGATCTAAAAAAAGATTTAGATACACTAAAAAATCTTATCGAAAAATAATCTTAAAGAAGACCGCTTCTTTCCAATAATGCATCAGGATCTGGCTCTTGTCCTCGAAATCTTTTATAAAGAATCATCGGATCTTCTGAACCTCCACGCTCTAATATATTTTCACGGAAGCTTTTAGCAACATCAGAATTAAAAATCCCTTTTTCTTTGAAATAAGCAAAAGCATCAGCGTCTAGCACTTCTGCCCACTTATAAGAATAATATCCGGAGGAATAACCGCCAGCAAAGATATGGCCAAAAGAGCAAGACATAATTCCTGTTTCTTCTACAGGTAATAGCTGAAAGTCTTTCATTGCTTCCCGCTCAAATGTCATCACATCGTTAATAGTATCTGGGTCCGCTAAATGCCACTTCATATCTAGCTTAGCAAAACTTAGTTGTCTGATGGTGGCCCTTCCCTCCATAAACTGACGACTGGCCTTAATTTTATTTACAAGCTCTTCAGGGATGAGCTCTCCTGTTTCGAAGTGTTTAGCAAACAAATCTAGGCATTCTTTTTCTAGTAACCAGTTTTCCATGATCTGAGATGGCAGCTCAACAAAATCCCAGTGAACATTAGCACCTGCCACTGATCTATAACTTACTCTGGTCAACATTCCATGTAGTCCATGGCCAAACTCATGAAATAAAGTTGAAACTTCATTTAAAGTTAAAAGCGAAGGCTTAGTTGCTGTCGGCTTGGTAAAATTACACACATTACATACAAAAGGTCTTTTTACTTCACCAAACTGATAGCCCCCGGTACGAAAAGTGGTCATCCATGCGCCAGGACGCTTTTCCGGCCTCGGGAAGTAATCCCCATAAAAAACACCAACGTAATTATCTTTATCATCTGTTACTTCGTAGACACGAACATCTTCATGATAAGCAGGTAAATCCTTTCTTTCTTTAAAATTCAGGCCATAAAGTTTATTGGCCACGGTAAAGATGCCATCTAATACATTTTCCAATTTAAAATAAGGACGCAGTTCTTCATCATCAAAATCCAACTCGCGTTTTTTTAGAATTTCTTGATAAAAGCTAACATCATACGCTCTTAAATCATCATCCCCTGTAAGTTCTTTTTTAAGATCTTTCAGCTTTTGCGTATCTGTTTTGGCCTTCTCTATCGCCTTGGATTCAATTTCATCAATAAATTTAAGAACAGTCTTGGAATCCTTGGCCATTCTTTCTTCTAAAACGAAAGCGGGATGATCTTTGTACCCCAATAGGTCAGCTCTCTTTTTTCTATACTTTAAAGTTTCGAGAATAATACCTCTGTTGTCATAATCACCACTGGTTGCTCTATTTGCATAAGCGGTATAAAGCTCCTTTCTTAATTCTCGATTCTGACAATATTGCATAAAAGGGAAATAGCTTGGAAAATCAAAAGTGAAGGCCCATTTCCCCTCATGACCTTTTTCCTTCGCGGTTTGCTTAGCAGCTTCTAAAATCCCTTCAGGCATTCCCACCAAATTTTTTTCATCTTCGATCACAAGTACATAATCATTATTCGCCTTGCGCACATTTTCAGAAAAATCTAAATTAAGCTTAGAAATCTTTTGATCAATTTCTCGCAAGCTTGCTTTATCCTCATCATTTAATAAAGCGCCATTACGAACAAAATCTTTATAATGTTTATCTAAAACGGTGCTCTGCTCTACTGTAAGGTTTAAACTCTCGCGTTTATCATTCAACAGTTTATACTGCTTGAATAAATCGGCATCCAGAGAAATATCACTGCTGTATTCAGTTAGCTTTTTATTAAACTCTTCTGCTATGTCAGAAAGCTTTTGGGTACAATGAGCACTATAAAGGGCATAAAAGACTTCGATAACTTGATCCAGACGATCAGAGGCAATTTCTGACTGATGAACAATGCTCTCAAAGCTAATATCAGTTTCCTTCTTTATCGCCTCATAGTTCTCCTTGGCCATTTTAATTCCCTCTTCCAAAGCGGGTAGGAAGTGTTCTTCTTTAATTTTGGAAAAATCAATAACTTCTAAAGGCAAATTTGAGTCTTGTAATAGTGGATTCATATTTTCTCCCTAAATTTTTTCTGTTCGTTGAACAATATAAAAATGGCCACCATCCATAAGCTTAAGAACAATAGTTGTAATTGAGATAAGCTTAGCATTTCAGAAATAGTATATTGGGCCATGACAAAAGCAATAAACGCCTTGGACAGACGGTAAACAAACATATCTGTAATATACTTAGCACCAAATTTTTGTAAGCTAAGTAAGGGGTGGTACATAACATCCTTGGCCGCAGCAAAGATGGAGTAATCCGTCCCCTTCATCGTGATAAATACAGCTCCGATAACAAAGATAGAGCCCACTCCAAAACTTAATCCACCAAAAACCAAAACCAAATACAGTAAAGGAATAAACATAAAAATGTATTTCGTTTTTACGCGAATAAGCACATAGGGCAAAATTACAAATTGGAGAAAGAGTGAAAGGATATTGATATAACTATAGAACTTACCCAGGTAAGCTGTTCTAGCATCTTTGGTACTTACGACTTTCTCAAATACGATATTAAACTGTAAATCCGCAATAAAAATAACAAACTGAGAAAGTGCAACAACCAGTCCAATCAAAAACACATACTTTTTAACTCCACGAATGGCCTTAATCGGAGTTATTGAGCGGTTTGCATCGAGTCCTTTTACCTCAACTTCTTTAGTCATATAAAAAGAAATCACTGTAAAGAGAATAATAAACAGAGAGATGTAAAAGACAAACTCTGTCCCATAGTTAGTGGCGAGCATGCTGGTTAATTGGCCACCAATAATTCCGCCAATACTTCCTGCCGCCCCAATTGGTCCGATCAGTCTTTTGAACTGTTCTAAATCGTAGACTGCATTGGCAAACGCAAGACAAGTATGTACTAACAAAACGATATAGGATTCTTTTATTGCAAAAAGCACATAGGCCATTTCTTTTATGCCAGCTTTATGGCCAATAAAAGCTAAAATAAAAGCAAGTATGGTAAAAATACCTGTAAATAAATATAATTTTTGAACACCTATCCTACTTTGCAGATGGTTGTTAATGGCAATCATCACCATTAAAACCACTACCCCTATAAAAGTCGCAAAGGAGTACTCTGCTGAAGAGTATACATCATAGAAGATAGCGCCTGCCGATGAACGGACTAGCGGGTAACTAAACAAAACAAAAAAATAGGTGAGAAAAATATAAAAGCTTATCTTTTTTAATTTAGGATCTATTGAGTTATAGAATTGAACAAAATTTTTCATTAGAGATATTTATCACCCTTTTGGGCCTTAATAAAGGCATCATAGTTTTTAAACTGATCTAGATTAAGCTCAGTCTGCAATTTCACTTTTTCCGGATTCTTAACTACTTTTTGCATAAAATTAAAAAGCCCCTCACGTGTTTCAGAACTAAGAAGATGCTCCATCAAGCAGGAGTCATTATGCGCAATTTTTTTATCAACCTTGATAATATCTTTAAAAAAATAAAACATAAGAGTTCTTACCGAAAGAATCTGGTGAACTTCATCGTGGCCAACTTTGGAAAGGGAAAGAAATTTACTTTCATCCTCTTCAACTAGCTCTCTTTTTTTTAGATTGTTTAAGGCCGTGGAAACACTTCCTTTGGTAACCCCTAGTTCTTTAGCAATATCGGTTACCCGGGCGTAGCCTTTTTCCTCACGCAACTTATGAATCGTAAGTAAATAGTGGGCCATGGAATGGGTTAAATCATTACTGGATGTATGGGATATATTTTTCTTTTCAGACATAGAGAAAATCTAACGAATTTATTAAGTTATGGCCATAAAGAGCACTAATTTTTGCCACCTAAGTAAGCATTTTCCTGCCCTCTACTTAGTCTAACCCACTGATTTTACTAAAAAACATTAAACTTCTAAATTACGCACATCTAGCCATATCAGTTCGTGTTAAAATAAATAAATAATTTGAGGGACTTATGAAAATCCACTTTGGCCTTATTTTTTTATTATCGCTACTAAGTATTTCTGTTGCTGAAGCTCAGCAAAAGAGAGGGAACCAAGCTCTACAAGAAGAATTTGCCCCAGCAATCACTGAGCAACAGGAAAATGCAGCAAAAAATTATATTCATGAAGGGTTGGCGGCCAAAAAGGTCGAAGAAATGTGTAGAGAAGGCCGTGATGGTTATAAAGATATTTGTGAGGAAGATCAATACGCTTTTAAAGGCGGAATGATGAGAAAGTTAGAAGGTATGATACCTGCTCTCACCAAAGCCTACGCCATGTTCAGCAGTATGGGGCCGGGTAGTAAATTTGATGCTTATAAAATGGACGACGATGGCAATAAATTCGCTGCAGATGGCAGTAAGCTAGATAAAGATGGATATAAGCTGGATGAAAATGGCAACCAATTAACAGCTGAAGGAAAGCAAGAACCTGCAACTGAGGAAAAGACTGATTACTGTGGTTATATGGCCATGGCCTCCGAAGCTGCAAGTACTGCTTTTGCCGCCCAAAAAAATGAGAAAAGCCAGCAAAATTATAAAAAAGCCAAACCAGAATCGAAGCAGGCTGCTGCTTTTTATTCGCTAGCTGAGTCACACAAAACCATGGCCAAAGCGGCTAAGATTCAATTCTATGCGTGGGGGGCCACTTCTGCCTGCTATGTCGCATACCTTGCACAAGAAGCTTATCAGGGAGATTGGAAAGTTAAAGCAAAATTGGCAGCTTCTGCGCTCATCGCCACTTACTATAAAATGAAAGCCTCAGCCCATGAAGAAAGGTACAAACTCTTATTACAAATGGCAAAAGAGCTTCCCCAGGCTGGTGATTGTAACCCATTCACTGATACTAACTGTTTTTGTGCTGAAGAAACTTCAAAGTCATCTGATCCAGGAAACTTTACGCAAATGTGTATACCAAAAAAACTTGCAGCTAGAGATGGCCCGGGTAGCGAGGCATATGTTTGTGCCGATCAAAACGGTAAAGCCGATGAAGATTGCGTTTGTTCCAAAACAGACACCTGTGCTGATCGACGCTTAAAAATTGCCGCACTTAAACTAGGTCTAACCCCAGCCAAGATGCGTGACCCTCTTGCCGCTTTAAAACCCCTATCAAAAGGATTTTCTGGTGGTAGAGTGGGTGCGGCGGCTGACCGTAATTATGCTCTGGCCAAAAGAGCATTAGAGAACATGAAACTTAACAAACCTATTTCACTAAATAACAAGCAAAAGAAACTTGCCAGAAGTATGATAAATGCCGGTTTTCCTCGAAAAGCAGCTGCTTTATTGGCCAGCACTGATGGCTCAACAACGGGTATATTACCAGCCTCTGCACTTGCGGGTTTTGATGGAGCTGGATTTGGGCGCGGTGGAAAGGACAGCGAGGCTCTTAGCAGGAACACAATTGCTAAAATGAAATCAGGTGGAAGTGTAGGCTCTGCTGGTCGTCTTACAGGCTCCAATCCCTTTGGTAATTTAGGAAAAAGGAAAAAAAGTAACAGTGAAGGTGTTATAATCGAAGACTTTCAAAAGAAGGCCATGATCGAAGCAGAGATTGTTCAAGATACTGGCGTAGGAATTTTTGAAATAATTTCTAACCGTTATAAGATTTCAGCTTGGCAACAATATCAGGAAAACTTAAAATAAGCACAAATGAAAAAGGCAGAATTTCTAAATCTCATTCAAGGTTATGAGAATATTATTTTTGATTATGGTGGAGTGCTCATTGATATTGACTATCATCGTGCCGTAAAAAAACTCTCTGAGCTTTCTTCTGAAAAAGATGCCACTCACCTCTATTCCCAAGCAGAGCAAATAGAGTTATTTGATCTTTTTGAAACGGGAAAAGTCTCGGCAGACGATTTTATTATGGAGCTATGTCAATTACTACATATCTCCCCTGCATTGGGCATTCAAGTAGAAGAAGCTTGGAATGCCATGCTATTAGACCTTAAAAAAGAACGCATTGAAGTGCTCAAGGAAATCAGTCAAAATAGACGTCTTTTTATCCTCAGTAATATTAATATTATTCACGAAGAGTACATGGTGAAATATCTGCAGCAGCATGCTGAGTTCACTGGCTTCTACGAACTTTTTGAAAAAGTCTATTTTTCCCATCATATCGGCCTTAGAAAACCTGATCCAGAAGTGTTCCAGTACGTGCTTAAAGACGCTGGGCTGGACATTAACAAAACACTGTTTATTGATGATTCTGCACAACATATTGCAGGAGCTACATCCATAGGACTAAAAAACTTTCATCTTCCCTCTAATACCCTGATTACCGGCTAAGAAATGCATTGCAACGCAAGTTGGAAGCTTAGGCATTTTAAGGTATAAAAGGCAAAAAGAGGACTTATGGAAAAAATCTATATTGCTTGTGATCACGCAGCTTTTGAACAAAAAGAAATGCTTAAAAACTATCTCAGTGAACGTTTTGAAGTTGTTGATTTGGGAACGCACTCAACTGAGAGTGTACACTATCCGCTTTATGGCAAAAAACTTGCTGAAGCTGTATTGGAAAACCAAGGCCGTGGGATCGCCATGTGCGGTTCTGGAATAGGAATTAGTATTCAAGTAAACCGCTACAAAGGCATTCGTGGCGGACTTTGCAATGACGTTGACGATGCTGAAATGGCAAGAAGACATAATGATGCCAATATTCTTTGCATGGCCGGAAGAAAACATCCAGACCAACTAATAAAAGATATGGCCGATAAATTTTTATCTACCGAGTTCGAAGGTGGTCGTCATCAAACTCGCATTGAAATGCTAGATAAATAAAACCGATCAATAATATAGGTGAATAAAAATGAGTAAACTAGGTTTTGGAGCTTACCGCATTAGTGAAAAATCGGCTTCCCACAAGGAAGCACTAAAACATGCACTTGATGCGGGTATTACCCTTATTGATACATCGGCCAATTACACCGATGGGGATTCAGAAAAGCTTATTGGCCAGGTACTTAAAGAACACCATGGCCCACAGCCTCTTATTATTTCCAAAGTCGGTTATATTCAAGGGGAAAATTTAAACGTTATTGAAGAGCTGAATGCCGCGGGAAAAGCAACAGATGACTTAGTCGTTATGGATCAAAGTTTAAAGCACTCAATTCATCCCGACTTTATTGAAGATCAGATCCATCGCACACTAGAACGTCTTCAGTTACAAAATATTGAAGCTTACCTACTACACAACCCAGAATACTATCTTAAAGCAGAAGGTAGCACTAAAGAAGAATATTATAAGCGTATAAAGAAAGCCTTTGAAAAGATGGAAGAACTGGTTGAACGAGGACTTATCAACTCCTACGGCATCAGTTCTAATACTTTTGTTGACCCCAAAGAAGAGCATACTGCGACGGATCTGGATATTGTAGTGGGTGCTGCCCGCAGTATAAAAACGAATCATCACTTTCGCTATATTCAATTTCCAATGAATATCCTGGAAATGGGTGCCCTGGAAAGACAATATGAAGGAGAGCACCTGATCGAACGCGCTCATACTTTCGGTCTTAAAACGATAATTAATCGTCCGCTAAATTGTTTTACAGAACAAGGACTGTTACGTTTGGCCACCTATCCTGTAAAGGAACTCTATCAGGACAAGAAGAATGCTGAAGAGCTATTTCAAAAGGCCATCCAGTCCTTAGTAGTTAAATGGCTAGAAGTGAGAGAAGATGAAGGAGATAAACTTTTTGATATTCCTCTGATGAAACAAATTTCAAATATCTGGCACTCACAAACTTCACCCGATGCGGTTGACCATGTTTTCATGGCCTATTTCTTTCCCTTAATCGCTAGTATTTGGGGAAGAGACCTAACTCCAGAAGAATCCGCACCATTTTACGATCTTTATGAGCATGCCATAGGCTTTGCACTTAACAATATGAATGAGCGCGCTCTGCAATTTGAAAAGCAAGCAATAGACAAAGGCTTACTTTATGAAAGTGACAAACCACTCACCCACAAGGTGATTGAAAAATATCAAACGTTCGGTGTTGATTATATTTTAGTTGGTATGCGCAATACCAGCTATGTAGATGACCTTAAAGAATATTTTTAGGGTATTCCATTAACACAGGTGTTTTTAACTCTGGGGTTTTCCTCTTTTAAACAAAGATGAATATGATTATCATGTCCCCCTAGCTGACGGGCACCGATCTCCCACCAATTGTCATAGACCTCATCAACTTTCGTTGTAATTATCTTTTTTCTATTTTCATCTTTAGAAAAATATCCAGTTCTAAGATATTCATTTTCCATCTTTCCAGTTTCAGGATTTTTTTTGGAAATGACTGTAGTAACTAATTCCGGATCATTAAAAAAGACACTGGTTGCCCCTGCCTTAATGGCGACTTCCATAAACTGTCGGGTCTTATCTTGGTCATAACGTTGTTTTTCGTCATATCTTAATCCATACCTGATATCATCATCTGTTTTTCTAAAAGGGCGGATATCAATACATTCACCCCCATAATGAGACGCATGAGTATTCCAGTCTTTCTTATGAAACATATTTCCAAACTGAACCTGGCATCCACTGTCTCCCTTACAAACTTTTTCAAAAGCTTTAGCAATCTGTAACATCGCACACGCAGCATAAGGTTTAATAAAAGCATCAGTATTACCCTCATCATCTGGCACATAATGGCGCATATTATAGGGAGCATGGCCTGTTTTTGCTTCTAAAGGAAATTTCATTAGTTTGATATTTGGTTTAGATAATAACTGCGAGTCACTCCAACGATTATTTTTATAGACTAATTCCAAATTTTCCACCCCCGCTTTTTTAAACACAGGATGAGCTTGTGCACTATCTTCTAAAAGCCCAACCACTCTACCTAAAGGAGTTGCGGTAAGTTTAGGAATTGGTTGCAGGTAACTAATGAATTCACAACTGGCCATCGAGAGATAGGCTGTATCTACTTCTTTACGATCAATTCCACCCTGCTTATTAACCGTAAGCTCATTAACTTTAAAATTATATCCCTCAAAACAAACTTCACTACCCTCACCAGCGTTATCAGACTTGGGTAGACAACAACGATTAATTAAAAATTCATCACCCCACATTTGAGGAACCAATTCTTTATTCTTTAAGATTGTCCCATTAGGAGTTTGAAACGCAGGAGCATTTTCTTTCACGATAAAAGT
>JBFEUX010000330.1:0-2564 GCA_041547255.1 Bacteriovoracaceae bacterium | reverse complement strand
GTATTTTGGAGTATTATGAATTTAAAAATAAGGATCAACATACTTTTCAAGTTCTTTGGGATCAGCGACTAAAGAGTATTAAAAGTATTCAAGTATTTTTGTGGGGCGACTTTGATAATTATGAATATTTAAAACAAAAGCTTGGCAAATATAAATGGATTAAAATAAGAAGAAGCTACCTGCTAGAGGCCATTATATTGGGGATATACGAGAAGTTAGCATTCCTGAAATAAAGGCAGGCTTTGAATATCAAGCTGATGCAATAGATAGAAAAATACTTTATATATATTTTGGAAAGTAAGTTGGATTTATTTAAATGAACTCACATGAAATAAAGTGAAATAGACAAGGCCCGCTTCAGGCCAAAATTTAAACTAAGTGATTGTTAATATTGATGTAGATGCCCATTGGAACACTTCCTTCGGCTAGTTCGGGCATGCTGTATTTTATTGATATTACAGGTTTTGTAAAGCCGTTCCAGACTTGCAGCAATTCTGGCAAGCATCTGTGATTTCAAGAGGTTATCACCGATATTTGAAGATAATCCGACTTTAATTGAAAATGTTATATCTTCTCTTGACTGTATTACGGTGACGCAGTATTATGTTCTGGTGATTGAGTCTTATGGAAATGCAGAAGCGAAAAAGATATTTGAAGAAGGAATTGCAAAAAAACTTCCTAAAGAATTACTAAGAAGGACAATATTTCTTCTCGATATTATGGATAATGTTCAAACTTTAAACGACTTAAAAATCAAAGGTTTTCCGCCAGATATAAGACTGCATAAATTGAAAGGTGATAATAAAAGTAGATACGCTATTGATATAAATAAAATAAGTGGTTGGCGTATTACTTTTCAATATGAAGATAATATTTTCAAATTTGTAAAAGTAGAGAACTACCATAGAGGTTGATTATGAAAACTTTAAAACGAGATAAATTAAAAAGAAGGCCAACGGCTCCAGGAGAAATATTGAAAGAAATGTTTCTTGAGGCCAATGGAATTACTCAAGCAAGTTTTGCTAAAGATCTTTCTGACTTAACATCTGGTAAGGTTAAAGAGTCAACTATGAAGACTAAACTTTCAGAGGTTATTAAAGGGAAGCGTGCTATAAGTGCAGAGTTTGCTATTCTTATATCAAGGCTTCTGGGGACAAATCCGAAGATGTGGCTTAATCTTCAGTCAAGCTTAGATCTTTGGATTGCAGAAAAAGAATTAGATTTAGCATCATGATTAATTTGTCTAAAAAAATAATTGAAAGTATTTTTTAAAAAATTATGCTTCTCCTCTATCTAGGAGTTGTTTTTGTTAAGTTTTGCTAGATGGAGGGGTATGCCTCGGGTAGTTCCGGCATATCTTTCAGAACGCTAGCATTTTTTGATTAATCAAATTTGTCCAATGAGAAACTTTCTCATCAAAGTTATCAATGTTGACGATATCACAAGCATGGTTTTTGGATGGTTCAACGAATTGATCGTGCATGGGTTTAACTTGCTTATGAAATTGGTCATGCACACCTTGCTCGGTTCTGCCTCTTTCATTCACGTCGCGATGCAGTCTTCGTTGGAAACGGATATCTTCGGGGCAATCGATATAAAGCTTGTGATCAAAATGATCTAGCAATTCTGGTTGGGAAAAGATCAGGATTCCATCGACAAAAATGATTTGTACTGGATCTAATTGTTGAGCATCGACTCTTTTATGAGAGGCAAAATCATAGACTGGGACATGGATGGTTTTGCCACATCTTAAATCGTTTAAGTGGCCCGCCATTAAAGCAAAATCAAGAGCATCTGGATGATCAAAGTTGACGCTTCCTCCGTCGTGATCAAATAAATGGGATTGATCGATATAGTAGGAGTCTTGGGCAATGACTGTGCAAAGATCATCACCCAGTGAATTGGCCAGGCGATGAGCAAAAGTTGTTTTGCCCGAGCCACTTCCACCAGCAATACCTATGATCAAAATATTGTTCACATGATATCCGAGTTTGAATTATAAAGTCTGTCTCCTGCATCACCAAGACCAGGTAATAGATATCCTTTTTCCGTGAGACCTTCTTCTACACTAAGACAGAAAATATCAACGTCGGGGTGAAAATGATGAATTCTCTCTAGTCCCTGCGGGCCAGCGATTACATTAAGCATGGTGATCTTACCAACATTATATTGTTTTAAACGATCGATGGTCGCGATGGCCGTGTCACCTGTGGCAAGCATAGGGTCTAGTAAAAGGACGTTGCGGCCCTTACTATTTTGGGGAAGCTTGAAATAATATTCAACGGTGGTATTAATAAATTTATCGCGATAAATCCCAATATGTCCTGCATCGGAGAAGGGAAGAGTTTCTAAAACACCGTCAATCATTCCATTTCCGGCCCGCATAATGGAAATAATCATGGGGTACTCTTTAGGGCGTGTTCCTAGCGTTTTTGCCAGTGGTGTTTCCACCGGGTATTGCTCTGTCTCTAGCTCTTTGGCATATTCATAGGCCAAAAACTTTCCAAGTTCATTCATGATGCCGCGAAAACCAATTGAGTTGGTGTCAACACTTCGAAGCATCG
>JBFEUX010000014.1:0-24799 GCA_041547255.1 Bacteriovoracaceae bacterium | reverse complement strand
GGTAAAAAATCAGGTGTTGCTTTAGGGCAGACAAATGATTTCTTAGAAGACATTCCTTTAGGAGACTTTACTAAACTTAATTCTCAAGAATATGAATTTTATGGCTTCTATAATAGAATTAAACAGAAGCTAGAACAGTTTTGGGGACTAAATATTCAAGAAAAAGCTGATGCCATTTATAAGCATGGAAGATCTATAGCGAGTGATACAAATTTAGTTACGGGTTTAACTATTCAATTAAATAACCGTGGCGAAATTGTAGAAATTCTTGTTAAGTCTGCATCTGGAATTAAAGAGTTAGATGATGCGGCCATAGAGTCTTTTAATCAAGCCGGTCCATTTCCAAATCCACCAAAAGGCATGATAAAAAATGGAAAAGCGACTATAGAGTGGGGATTTGTCGTTAACACTTAGTTGTAAAGAAAATTTATTGTGTTCTTGTGAGCTATTTAGTGAGTAGACTTACCTTGAAGCATAGCTTTAAGCCTATCAATACCTTCCATCGTAACGTAATCAGACCATATCGTATCTAATTCTCTAATAGCATCTATAATTTGTAAGGCAGCTTGATCTCTGGAAATTTTTTGTGACTCTGCTAAGAGAGAAATACTTTTATTGATTGCTTCAATTGCAGGTGAATTATTAATTTTAGTAAGTCTTTCTTCGTATGAGTTATTAATCTTCTTTTCTTTACTTTTAATGATAGCGGTATTTAAAAGCTGAATAGATTCCATAGTGTTAAGCTTTCCTTATATGTAATTTTAAATTTAAAGCTAAATTGTTTTGTTGTGTTTTGAAGTAGGGGCAGTATGAAGGATAGGCAGCAATTCGTAAAGTGTTTTCTAGAGCTTATTTGAAAAATTTTCTTGCTAAAAATTAATTAAGAAAATGGCCAGACTAGCTGGCCAAATAAATATTATGAATTTGCTTCGCAGTATTCTTTGTAAGCTTCTGAATCCATTAGAGAGTCGAGCTCAGCTTTATTATTAAGCTTAACCTTTATTAACCAGCCAGCGTAAGCGTCTTCATTTAGAAGTTCTGGGCTTTCTTCTACCATACTATTTTTTTCCAGAACTTCTCCGGTGATTGGTGTGTATAGGTCACTTACTGATTTTATTGACTCTACTACGCCAAAGCTGTTTGTTGCCTCAAGGCTTTCACCTTCTTCAGGTAACTCAACAAAAACGATATCTCCAAGTGATGACTGGGCAAAATCAGTTATGCCGATAGTGGCAGTATCACCTTCAAGAGAGATCCATTCATGGTCTTCAGTATATTTTAATCCTTCAATTATTTTTGCCATTATTTATGTCCTCCAGCAACGAAAGGTTTTTTTGATATTATTGTTTTATACTTTTTACCTCTAATGTCTACGAAAATTTCATCCTGCGAGTTATAAAGCTCTTTTTTCACTCTCGCCAAAGCAATGCCTTTACCCAAAACGACACTCATGGTCCCAGATGTAATTTGACCGATAATTTCGCCAGTTTGATTTTCGACAGGGTAACCTTCTCTAGGAATACCTTTATCAAGAATAATTTTAATTGTTTGATACTGAGGAGTATATGCTTCTAAAGCTTTTTTTCCGATGAAATCGGCTTTAGCGAATTTAATGGTCCATTTTAAACCTGCGTCAAGTGGAGTGATCTCATCATTCAGTTCATGGCCATAAAGTGGGTAACCTACTTCTAATCTTAAAACATCTCTTGCGCCTAAACCACAAGGAGCAACACCTGCTTTTATAAGTTGTGACCAAAGTGCTTTGATAAACTTATGAGAACCAAACACTTCAAATCCATCTTCACCAGTATATCCAGTACGAGCAAAATATACGGAGCTTCCATCTTGATCACTTTCTTTTTGAATGGAGTAATACTCAATATCCTTTATCTCAAAGCCTAGATTAAGTGATTTCAAAATATTAAAGGTTTGTGGCCCCTGTATCGCCAAGAGAGAAAAATCATCTGAGTGGTTGCTCAGTATACAATCATATTTTTCAATCTGTTTGCTAATCCAAGAATAGTCTTTTTCAATATTTGCGGCATTTACGCAAATCATCACCTTCTCAGCTTCTAATTTGTACACAATAAGGTCATCAATAACTGTTCCATCTTCTCTACAAAGTGGAGCGTAGATAGCTTTATTGGCCTCTGCAGCTTTAATATTGTTAGGCAGTAGGTAGTCAACAAAATCCAGAGTTTGAGGTCCTTCTATAAAGAATTCACCCATATGGCTAACATCAAAAACACCTACGTTTTCTCTAACAGCTTTCACTTCTTCTTTAAGGTTTTTATACTGGATAGGCATTTCCCATCCGGCAAAATTAACAATTTTTGCATTTAATGCAAGATGCTCCTCGAAAAGAGCGGTTTTTTGTCCACTCATTTATTTTCCTCTTTTTAAAATTCTCTCAGTGCTAAGTAATAAATTTTGCATGAGAGAGAACACGGTCATTGGGCCAACTCCTCCTGGAACAGGCGTAATAGCGCTCGTTAAATCTTTTACTGCTTCAAAATCAACATCACCGACAGTTTTTCCTGCTAATTTATTCATTCCAACATCAATCACGACTTGTTTTCTCGTGGGATTAATATAATCAGGCGTTATTAAATGAGGAATTCCTACTGCGGATATTATAATATCTGCCAGTTGAGTATGTTCTTTAATGTTTTTAGTTTTAGAATGACATAAAGTAACAGTAGCGTTTAGTGCTTGCATGAGTAAAGAAAGTGGTTTTCCTACTATGTGACTGCGCCCAATAATAACCACATTTTTTCCCTCAATGGTAATTTGGTTTTCTTGTAACAAGGTCACAATACCTTTAGGTGTGCAGGGAATAAAATTATCTAGCTTATTTAAATACAGGTCGTTAATGGTTTGAAGATGAAACCCATCTACATCTTTTTCAGGGTTTATAAGTTGGGTAATATCTAAATGCGATAGCTGCTTTGGTACCGGAAGCTGAACAAAACAGCCAGTGACACTATCGTCATTATTGACTCGGTTGAGCTGGGACAAAAACTCTTTTTCACTGATTGACTCGGGTAATTTAATCAGTTCAAACTCGGCACCAATCCGGTCACAAAAGCGTTCTTTATTTCTTACGTAGAGAACACTGGCTTGATTTTCGCCAACCAGAATGACACTTAATTTAGGGCCTAAGCCTTGTTCCTTTAATAGTTGACATGTTTGCGTGAGATTATCAATCTTAGATTCAATAATTGATTTAGCATCCAGAATTTTTGTCATACTCTATAAGTATCCTATTGATAGGAAATTTGATAGTAAAATTTCATTTAACTAAATATAACAAAATGCGATAAGTAATAGGTACCTTTTATTTTTTTGTCTGAGGAAGATTATGGCCTATAGGGATTGCACTATTTGTAAACACTACGGTGAGGAAACGTTAGACGTAGCAAATCTTGAGAAAGAGCAAATTTTTGATGAGCTTGGATCTCCTATTGGTATTATGCTTTGCAGAAAGCACTCTGTAGAGCTTTTCAAGCTGGGACAAAAAAAATTCCTTGTTAAACACTATAAGATATTGGTTGATATTATTTCTTCTGACGAAATGAAGTTTCTTGATATTCTTGAAAAAACTGTACGTGAAAATATGGATGAGATTTATTAAAAATCTTTTCTGGCTTTGCTAGACCTAATCTGCATAAAATTATAAAATATTCTAACACACGCAATCAAGGAATTATTATTGTTAGTTCTAGGTATTGATCCAGGATCACGAGTAACAGGTTGGGCCCTCTTGAAGGGTGAAGGTAATAAAGTATCTTATGTTTGTTCAGGTGTTTTAAGATTTAATGGTAAAGTCGATTTTTTAGAACGCTTAACAGAAATAAAACAAAGAGTTTCTGAACTGGTAGCCGAAATCAGCCCAACAGAAATCGCTCTAGAGTCTTTAATCTATGTTAAAAGTCCGACTGCCCTTATTAAACTTGCCCAAACCCGGGGAGTGATCTTGTCTGAGTTAGTGATTAATTATCATGGTAAAATTTATGAGTATTCACCAAATTTGGTAAAGTCCAGCGCTGTAGGGCATGGTCATGCTGACAAAGAAAGTGTAAGAAAGGTTCTTGATATATATTTGGGTAGAAAGGATTATGCTACTCACGATGAGAGTGATGCTGTGGCCATAGCTTTATGTCACATTTTGAATAAAAATAATTCGCGAGTGAAAAAACCGGCAAAAGCAGGTAGAAAAGGCCTGAGTGCATCACTAGCACATAAATTGAGGGAAATATGATTGGTTTTATAAGTGGAAGAGTTCTAGATACCGATGGAAAGAAAGCGATTGTTCTAACGGATAGTGGCGTGGGTTATGAAGTAAATTATGGATACTATTTACAGACAAACTCAGAATGTAAAATGTTTATCCATCACCATATTTCGGAAAATGATCAGAGTCTTTGGGGCTTTAATAGTCTGGAAGATAAAAAACTCTTTGAATTACTGAAGACAGTTAATAAAGTAGGTTCCTCTAAAGCCTATCCATTAATTGCAAATGTTGGAGCTGACTCTGTTATTCAAGCAATTATGTTTGATCAACCTAATGTTTTAAGCCAAGCACAGGGTATTGGCAAAAAAATGGCAGAACAAATTATTCTTTCGTTAAGAGATAAGATAGAAAATTTTCAAGCGAGTATGGGGCAAATAGCTAATGAAATTGTTGAGCAACCGGCAGCTGAAAAAACTGTGCCTACTCAACAAAATCTACAATTAGTTAAAGAAGTTTTAATGGCATTAGATTCGCTGGGGTACCGAGATGTTGAGGTTGCAACTTTGGTTAAAGCACAAGTTGCTAGCGGTGTAAGTACCAGTGAAGATGTTATTAGAAATGTATTGAGAGAGTTATAGTTATGAGTGAAAGATTCTTAGCAGAAACAGCTGTTAGTAGAGATGTAGAACACGAAAGTCGCTTGCGCCCAAGAAACTTTAGTGAATATATTGGTCAAAAACGTATCGTTGAAAACATCGACCTTATGGTGAAATCTGCTAATAAAAGAAATGCAGCTATGGATCATGTTTTACTTTCTGGGCCCCCAGGTTTAGGTAAGACTTCACTTGCAATGATTATTGCAAAAGAGCTTGGGAGCGAGTTGCACGTCATTTCGGGGCCAGCCATTGAAAGAAAGGGGGATCTTGCCGCAGTTCTTACTAATTTACAGGCAAAAGATGTGTTATTTATCGATGAAATACATCGTATGCATATTTCTGTTGAGGAAATTTTATATTCTGCAATGGAAGACTTTCGTTTAGATATTCTTATTGGGCAAGGGGCAAGTGCGAGAACAATGCAGATTGATCTTGTACCTTTTACTCTTATTGGGGCCACAACTCGTTCTGGCTTATTGTCGAATCCCTTGAGGGATAGATTTATGGCCCATCTTCACTTTGACTTTTATTCATGTGATGAACTAGCTCAAATTTTACATAATAACGCCATTAAAATGGATGTTAATCTGACTAATGAAGCTAAGCTTGAAATTGCTGGAAGAAGTAGAGGAACCCCTAGAATTGCAAACAGAATTTTAAGAAGAGTAAGGGACTTTGCTCTTATTGAAGGCCATACTGAAGTACAATTGTCAGATGTTGAAAAGGGCTTAGAACTTCTAGATATAGACTCCATGGGCTTAGACTCTATGGATAGAAAGATTCTAGCAGTTATTAAAGAATATTATAGTAATGGCCCTGTTGGTATTGATGCTCTTTCAGCTACCTTAGGAGAAGATAAACAGACAATTGAAGAGGTCTATGAACCTTTCTTGCTTAAAGAGGGATTTTTGCTAAGAACTCCAAGAGGAAGAGTGCTCTCTGAAAAAGCGATCAATCATATCAATTAAGAACGTTTTTTAATTCCTAAACTTGTCGTTTTAGATACCGAAAAGCAAAGTATTGCTTAAGGGTTATTTAAAATATGAAAAACATTAAAAAGATTGTGGAAAAAAATCCGTCCCCTTGTTTCTCCTTTAACTCTGAAGGAGAAGTTACTTATGCAAACCCTGAAGCAGTTAATTTTCTGGTTGATTGGAATAAACAAGATGAGACTCTTCTAGAAGATAATTTAAGAATTCTTCTTTACCAAAATAAATTAAAATTAGAAAACCTAGAAATTATAGCAGCTGGTAAGTACTATTCTTTTGAGGTGATATTAATAGAAAAAGATGAGTATTGTTTTTTTGGAACAGATGTAACTTTTCAAAAAAATACCGCTGATACACTCTTTAATTTAATCGATGATATTGATGATGCTTTGTTTTTGGTGGATGTAGATGAACAAGGAATTTTTGTTGAAGTTAATAGAACTGCTATAAAATATCTAGGCTACTCGAGAGAGGAAATGTTAACTCTGAGCTTAAAAGAAATCGTTGTGGATTTTCCACTTGAAAGCCAAGAAGACTGGCAAGAGCATGCCAACAAGATAAAAACCAAAGCAGGAAAACATATCGAAAATATGGTTTTTCGCAAAAAAGATGGTTCTACTTTTACTGTTGAGGTCGTGACTTCCATTAAAAATGTAATGGAAAAGGACTATCAAGTTATCTTGGCCAAATCCTAACAAAAGAGGCAATTGCAGGCCCTAAAGTCTCAAATCGAACATAACCGACCGGAATTACACACTTTATCTATGCTCTTTGCCAATTTTTTGTTGCTGCAACAAGCACAATTATTTGCCAATATTTGAGCGAAAGAGTTAAAATGTTGAAATTGCTCAGAATATTTTTCACTCGTGCTTTTAAAACTAATTAGTTTATACTATTAAGCGTAGTGTAAAAAATGAGTTTATGGGTAAAGTAACTTAAAAGAATCTAAAATGATTCAAATTGAGTGGTTATAAAATGATTTATCAGAGAACGATTGCAAAGGAAGTTAAGGTTACTGGAATTGGAATACATTCTGGCAAAAAAGTAAGCTTAAGATTATTTCCTGCTGAAGCGGATACTGGAATTTTATTTAAAAGAACTGACCTGCCAGCTGCTAGAACAATAAAAGCAGATGCTAGAGCTGTTGGTCCTACTAGAAATAACACTACCTTAGGGGATGGGGAAGATGCCATTCATACAGTAGAACACCTTCTATCAGCCTTCTATGGGCTAGGTATTGACAATGTTTATTGTGAAATTGATGGGCCAGAAGTTCCAATTATGGATGGATCCAGTGCTTCATTTATTTTTATCTTAAAAGAAACAGGTGTTGAAAATCTAGATAAAACTAAAAAATTTATGGTTATTCTGGAACCAGTTCGAGTTGAGCACAATGGAACGTGGGCCATGATTGAGCCGGCTAAGAATTTAATTATCGATTCAACTATCGTATTTGCTCATCCAGCAATTAATACTCAAAGAGAAATTTTCGAGTTTTCTTGTGAAAACTATATTTCAGAGATTTCAAGAGCTAGAACATTCGGAATGTTAAAAGACTTAGACATGTATCGTAGAATGGGCCTTGCGAAAGGAGCCTCTTTGGATAATACGATTGCAGTAGATGATTATAAGGTTGTAAATAGTGAAGGACTTCGTTATTCCTCAGAGTTTATACGGCATAAAATTTTGGACACTATTGGGGATGTGAGCCTACTTGGCCATGAATTGGCCGGAAAAATCACTACTTATAAGTCTGGACATTATCTACATAATGTCTTGTGTCGAAAAATATTAGAGACACCGAGTTGTTATGAGATTGTTTCTGCGAGTTCTTTGACGCAAGAAACCAGAGATGCGCACAAACTTCCAATGACACTGGGACTTACAACTTAAATGAGCAAATAGCTTTTTTGGTGTCACCGCATCAATTTTCTTTCCAAACAGTTATAAGTAAGGTAGAAACCTCTAAATTTTAAAGAGGTTAGCTAGATGAAATATATTATTATTTTAGGACTTTTATGGAGTTCAATTGCCAATGCTCAGGTCATTAAATGGAAAGGCCAGTCTGAAGGCACAGTCTATAAAAGTACAAAATCAATTACCCTATATCAAGATGAGCGAAAAATCGTTATCCCTGCCGGAACCAAATACGAACTGTATGAAGTCTCAGCGCTTAATATGATTAAAGTGCATCTCCATAAATATAAAATAGATAATTGTCCTGGAGCGGATATTGAAACGGATCTACAGCTCTTTCCTATTACCCAGCCTAATAGAAGTAAAATTTCAGTTGGTATCAATATTGGAAAGGGATGTAATGTTGAAATCTTTATTGATATGAATGAGTATAATACTTATAGTCACTTAAAATAGAGGGATCAAATGAGACTTTCAAAATCCTATTGGCAAACACAAAAGGAAACACCGGCAGACGCTGAAGTTCCTTCTCATAAATTACTTATGAGGGCCGGTTTTTTGAATAAAACGACAGGCGGGATTTACTCTTATTTGCCGATGGCAACGAAGGTTCTCAATAAAATCAAAACAATAGTAAGAGAAGAGCTAGATAGAATTGGTGCTCAAGAAATTTTAATGAGCTTTGTGACTCCAGCCGAACTATGGCAACGATCTGGTCGTTGGGAAACGATGGGGCCAGAGCTGATTAGATTGAAAGACAGAAAAGATTCAGATTACTGTCTGAGTGCGACTAATGAAGAAACAATAACTGATATTTTTTCAAGTACAGTAAATTCATATAAGCAACTTCCGGTTAACTTGTACCAAATCAATACTAAATTTAGAGATGAAATTAGACCACGCTTTGGGATTTTGAGAGGGCGTGAGTTTATTATGAAAGATGCTTATACTTTTCATGCCACCAAAGAATCAATGGATGAGTCATATCAGGACTATTATACTGCTTATTCTAAAATTTTAGAAAGAGCAGGTCTTGAGTTTATTGCAGTTCAGGCCGATGCAGGAGCGATGGGTAGTGCAGATTCTAAAACGCACGAATTTCAAGTCATTGCTGACACCGGTGAAGACGATATTATTGAAGCAAAATAAATCAACTATGCCGCCAATAAAGAAGCGGCTCAAACTCACAGAGGCAAACTTGATTTTGCTTCTGCTGCAAGCTTAGAAGATGTAGAAACTAAAAACCTACCGACTTGTGAAGAAGTGGCAAAATTTTTAAATATTCCGGTGTATCAGACATTAAAGACATTGGTCTATACGGCCACTTATGGCGAGAAAGATGTGAATTATATGCTCATGCTTTTAGGGGATGATGAACTAAATGAAATTAAAATAAAAAATTTCTTAAAAGCTGATTTTATCAAGCCTGCAACGGAAGAAGTTTTGAAAGAATTAAACCTTCCCAAAGGCTATTTGAGTCCAGTTAAACAGCAAGGAATCTCTGTGATTTTCGATTCGGCGATTGATATGGATGCCGCTTATGTTGTTGGCGCAAATAAAGTTGATTTTCACAGCAAAGGATTTGTTCCAAAGCGGGATATTGAAAAATCAAAAGTTGCAGATATTAGACTGGCAAAAGAGGGTGACTTCGCTATGAATAGTGAAGTTAAAGTAAGCCACCGTAAAGGCATTGAAGTTGGACATATTTTTCAACTTGGAGATAAGTACACGAAGTCTATGAAGGCATCTGTATTAGATCAAAACGGTAAGCACATACATCCTTTTATGGGCTGTTATGGAATTGGTATCTCAAGGCTGATGGCCGCAGCCATTGAGCAGCACCATGATGAAAATGGAATTATTTGGCCCGTTTCCATTGCTCCCTTTGATATATATCTAGCAGTGATTGGAAAAAAAGATGAAACTAAACAATTAAGCAGTGAAATCTATGAAAGCTTAAAGGCTGAAGGTTTTGACGTACTTTTCGATGATCGTGGTATGGGGCCAGGTCCAATGTTTAAAGACGCGGACTTATTAGGTCTTCCTGCACGTGTACTCTTAGGCGAAAGAGATTACGAAAAAACTGGAGAGTTAGAAATAAAACTTAGAAAATCAGGTGAAGTTATCAAGGTTAAAAAAGAGGAACTAAGTGGAAAACTCAAAGAATTATTTTCTAACTTGGGTAAAAATATCTAATGGAAGATTTTAACTTAATTGTAGGTATTCATAGTATTATTAGTGCCATTAATAATACTGATAGAACTGTTTATCGACTAGTCGGTACTGAAGATGCTCTTTCTGAAATAAAAAAATCTGTTAATTTAACATCAATAAAAACTGATATGTTTGCCTCACACAAAGTGCAGGAAGAAGCCAAAAAATATTATAAAGATTTGGGACTGGAGTATCAGCGAGTACCTAGTGGTGTTTTTTTAATCTGCTCAGAACTTAAGACTATCGAACTGCCAGAATTTTATCATGCTGTAGAAACTAAATCGGATCTTAAAGTCATATGTCTGGATCAAATATCAGATGTACACAACGCTGCGGCCATTATGCGAACGGCCAGCTTTTATGGAGTTGATTACATCGTTATCCCTGATAAAAAATCTTTTGGGTTAACACCTTCTTTTTTTAGAATTGCTTCGGGGGCAGCTGAGTCTGTAAAGCTTGTGCATACAGGTAAACTTACCAAAACAATTACTAAACTACAGGATCTCGGCGTTCAATGCTTTGCTTTAAGTGAGCATGCTGAAAAAGTTTTTAATCCAAATGAAATAGCAGCAGGAAATGTTTGTTTAGTCTTTGGTAAAGAGGACACAGGTATTAGTAATGCAGTTCTTCGCTTGATCCCAAATAGAATATCTTTGGAAACTCAAGGTGCAATTAAATCCTTAAACGTATCCATCGCAGCGGCCGTTACGATGGAAAAATGTTTTTCTATTTCTAAATAATTTTTAAAAAAAACTTGCATTTATATTTCTCTGGGTTTATAAAATGTAACCTCATCAGTTGAAAATGATGGAATGGGCTGCTCTAGCTCAGTTGGTAGAGCATCGGTTTTGTAAACCGACGGTCGCAGGTTCAAGTCCTGTGAGCAGCTCCACTAATTAAGAAGGGGCGTGGTTCCCGAGCGGCCAAAGGGAGCAGACTGTAAATCTGCCGGAGTATTCCTTCGAAGGTTCGAATCCTTCCCGCGCCACCATTCTTAAGCTGATGAAATGACCAAATAAGCGGGTGTAGCTCAGTTGGTAGAGCACAAGCCTTCCAAGCTTGGGGTCGAGGGTTCGAGCCCCTTCGCCCGCTCCATTTTTTTCTTTAAGAATTATCTTGTTATTGATCCTGTAGTGTTGAGTCCGTTTTGACTGTGTGCTTCTTTATATTTTTTTTGTAGTAAAAATGAGCACAAGATTGTTTGCTCTGGAATGGTGTGTAAGATATTCTAAAAATTTTTATTGCTAACCCGATTTCAATCATATAAAAGAGATCCACGAAAAATGAGCTGGCTCTCGTGGCTCAGGGGTAGAGCGCGTCCTTGGTAAGGACGAGGTCCCGGGTTCAAATCCCGGCGAGAGCTCCATTTTTTTTGCAAAAATACTAAGTTTTAGTATTGTCAGTTTGCGCTGCTTAAAGCATACTCTGACAATATTTTTTGACGATAAATAATAGTAAATGCCTATTTGCAATGATTTGTAAGGAGAAATAGTATGGCTAAGGAAAAATTTGACCGTTCGAAACCGCACGTAAACATCGGTACTATCGGTCACGTAGATCACGGTAAAACAACATTAACAGCAGCAATCTCAAGGGTTCTTACTGAAGCAATGGGTGGAGACCTGAGAAGATTTGATGAAATTGACTCTGCTCCAGAAGAGAAAGCAAGAGGGATTACCATCAACACTTCTCACATTGAGTATCAAACAGAGAAAAGACACTATGCTCACGTAGACTGTCCAGGTCACGCTGACTATGTAAAAAACATGATTACTGGTGCCGCTCAAATGGACGGTGCAATTCTTGTTTGTTCTGCAGCTGACGGTCCAATGCCTCAAACTAGAGAGCACATCCTTCTTGCTAGACAAGTAGGTGTACCTGCGATCGTTGTATTCTTAAATAAAGTAGATCAAGTTGATGACGAAGAACTTCTTGAACTAGTTGAAATGGAAATTAGAGAGCTTCTTTCTTCTTATGACTTCCCTGGTGATGATACTCCAATTATCGCTGGTTCTGCTCTTGCAGCACTTGAAGGAAGAGATGATAATATCGGTAAAGATAAAATCATGGAACTTATGAATGCTGTAGATGAGTACATTCCTACTCCTACAAGAGATATCGATAAAGATTTCTTAATGCCAGTTGAGGACGTTTTCTCAATCTCTGGACGTGGTACAGTTGTTACTGGACGTATCGAAAGAGGTGTTATCAATGTTAACGACGAAGTTGAAATCATTGGTATCAGAGAAGCATCTAAAACAACTGTTACTGGTGTTGAGATGTTTAGAAAACTTCTTGATAGAGGTGAAGCTGGTGATAACGTTGGTCTTCTTCTTAGAGGTACTAAAAGAGACGAGATCGAAAGAGGTCAATGTCTTATTAAGCCAGGTACAGTCACTCCACACAAAAAATTCAAGTGTGAAGTTTATATCCTTACTAAAGATGAAGGTGGAAGACACACTCCAATCTTTAAAGGGTACCGTCCACAGTTCTATTTCAGAACTACTGACGTTACTGGTTCAATCACTCTTCCTGAAGGAACTGAAATGATCATGCCTGGTGATAACACTGCATTTGAAGTAGAGTTAATCACAAACATCGCTATGGAAAAAGGTCTACGTTTCGCTATCCGTGAAGGTGGTAGAACTATCGGTGCTGGTACAGTATCAGAAATTATTGAATAATTTTAAAACTCAATAATATGTGAGGGCCGGCATCATGCTGGCCCTTTTTTTCTCAACGGGTGTATAGCTCTAATTGGTAGAGCGGCTGATTCCAAATCAGTAGGTTGGGGGTTCGAATCCCTCTGCGCCCGCCACTTCTTCTTAATCAATTGATCATCTTTGTTAAGGCTTCGTTTCAAGCTCAATCTTCTTTACCTCGTATCATGTATTAGGCTACAATTGTCTAGGGTGTTAAGTTTATCCTGAGTTGGGGGCTTAATTTTGAAGTATTTCTTATTATTCTTTCTTTCAGTAAATGTATGCGCTGCGGTGGAAACTAAGCAGTTGAGCAAGCTTCCAGTTGAAAAGGTTGAAAAGAAGGTAAAAAAGGCGAAAAAACGCAAGCTTCTGGATGATTCAAATATATTTGCTCTTGGGTTTACCCGGGTTAATTGGGGCAAGAAGCTACAGGATAGTCCTTATAAACTGAGCTTGGGAAAGAATTACAAAAAGATTCGATTTGCGGCCAGCTATGCTAAGGCTGAATTTTCAGAATATATGTCTTCAGGAAAAACTTTGGAAATGGATATATTCAAGACTTCGGTTGGATATAATTTTCGCTTGGATGAGGATACAATCCTTGCTCCGGTACTGAGTCATTTCTCTTTTGTTACCAATGGACCCCACTTCTCTAATAAATCAGTCAAGGATATTCGAGATATTAATGACTTAGAAAGACGATCTGGAGTGTATCCAGGACTTGTTATTATTCAGCAGCTCAGCCCAGATGTGCAAGTCGCATTTGAAGGATATCTTGGTCTATTTTTTGGAGCGCAAGTAGGATTATTGTTTTAATAGCGCTTAGCGTAGCTTGAAAAAATCACTGTTCATCATACCTTTTTTCCCGTATAACTGATCTTTTTTGTGGACAAATTATGTTTATTTTCGCATATATGGTGGACTCTTATAAATTGAAGGGATTGTAGCTTATGTCTTTAACATCGAAAGATACTGGAAAAAAATGGATCCAAACAAGCGTTGCGTTTTCTTGTTTGCTCCTAGTTTACATTTTGATCAAGTTTTTCACCCAAATGGGTGAATGGTTTGAGCTTGAATCAAAGGTGCAATATTACATGGGAATTACACAGCTTGTGTCTGTATTAATAGCCCTGGGAGTGTTTCTATATATTGTTAGAAACCACAAAACGAAGACTTTTTTAGAAGAAGTTTATCAAGAAACAATGAAGGTCGTTTGGCCAGATAGAAATGAGACAGTAAGGCACACTATCGGAATTATGATTGGTGTAACAATTGTTGGATTTTTATTATGGATTTTTGATTTAGCAGCAACCTATTTACTAAGCTTACTTAATTAAGGGCATAGATATGACTGAAGAAGTAAAAAACGAAGAAATGACTGCAGAAGCTGCAGCGGAAACTACAACTACAGAAGCTAATACTGAAGAAGAGAAACCTGAAGAAACTGGTATTAATGCTGGATTGGCTACAGGAGATACTCCTGATTTTAAATGGTATGTAGTAAATGCCCTTAGTAATTATGAGGCACGAGTAGCTAAGAGTTTAAAAGAAAGAATTTTAAATCATAAGATGGCGGAATATTTTGCAGAAATTTTGATTCCAGAAGAAACCGTTGTCTCAAATGTAAATGGTAAGAAAAGAAATATTAAAAAGAAATTTTTTCCAGGCTATGTTCTTCTTAAAATGATTATGAATGAACAAACATGGCACTTGGTTAAAGATACAGATAAAATTACTGGTTTTGTTGGTGGAAACCCTAACAAGCCACAACCAATTTCAGAAGAAGAAGCAGCATTCTTGCTTGGTCAAACTAAGGAAGGATTTAAGAAACAAAGATCTACTGCAAGCTACTCTGAAGGAGATTCAGTTAAGGTTATCGAAGGGCCATTTGCTTCCTTCGTTGGTACTGTTGAGGCAGTTAACCCTAACGGTAAATTAAAAGTAAACGTTTCTATCTTTGGTCGTCCAACTCCGGTTGAACTAGACGATACTCAAGTAGAAAAAGCTTAATCAATTTAATAACTAAACGGGAGACGAAAGTCGTTTGAACCGAGGAGTAAAAACATGGCAAAGAAAATTACTGGTTTTATCAAACTACAGATTGAAGCAGGTAAAGCTAACCCTGCGCCACCAATCGGGCCAGCACTTGGTCAGAAAGGTGTTAACATTATGGAGTTCTGTAAAGCATTTAATGCAAGAACTCAAAAAGATGCGGGTACTGTCTACCCAACTATCATTACAGTTTATTCTGATAGATCTTTTACATTTATCACAAAAACTCCACCTGCAACTTACCTTCTTAAAAAGCATTTAAAGAAGAAATCTTTTGCAAACAAGCCTGGTCACGAAGTAGCAGGTACTGTTTCTGAGAAGATCGTTGAAGAAGTTGCTAATGCTAAGATGCCAGATTTAACAGCTGCTAATTTAGAAGCTGCTAAGAGAACTATCGAAGGTTCAGTTAGATCATCTGGTTTAAAGTTAGAGTATAAATAATCGGGAGACTTAGGTCGTTTGAACCGTAGGAGAATTTTATGAAAAAGATTAATGCAAAAAGAAAAGAAGCTATTGCAAAAGTAGATAAAAATAAAACTTATTCAGTTACTGAAGGTCTGGCATTGGCCAAAGAAATTAGTTATGCAAAGTTTGATGAAACTCTAGATGTAGCTTTTAGATTAGGTGTAGATCCAAGACATGCTGATCAAATGATCAGAGGTGCGATTGTTATGCCTGCCGGAACTGGTAAAAAAGTAAATGTTGTTGTTATCACTTCTGGGGAAAACATCGGTAAAGCTGAAGCTGCTGGTGCTGACCTGGTTGGTGGTGATGATATTATCCAAAAAATCCAAGGTGGTTGGATGGAGTTTGATAGAGTTATCGCCACTCCGGATATGATGGGTAAAATTGGTAGAATTGCTAGAATTTTAGGGCCTCGTGGTCTTATGCCTAACCCAAAACTTGGTACAGTAACAACTGATGTTGAAAAAGCGGTTAAAGAGCAAAAAGCTGGTAAAGTTGAATATAGAACAGAAAAAACTGGTATTGTTCATGTACCTTTTGGGAAGAAGTCTTTTGAAGATAGCGCATTGATGGAAAACTTTAAATCAATTGCAAGTGCAATTGTTAGAGCTAAGCCTGCCAGTGCAAAAGGTACTTACATTAAGTCTGTTGTTATCAGCACCACTATGGGACCTGGTATTAAGTTAGACGTAAATGACGTATCTGCTTTAGGATAAAATAAATAAGTTAGTTGGGGTTGATGAAAGCCGGTTCACATAAGGATGTGTATAAACCCTGCCCAAATCCCCCTCCGATATTAATAACAAGTAATTAGGAGGACACATGATTACGAAGTCAAAAAAAGATGCTGTGATCAAAGACCTCAAAGAGAAAATTGAGAATTCAAGAGCTTTGTTTCTTACCAATGTTATTGGGATGGAAGCAAACCAAGCTGTTGAGTTAAGAAAACAAGTTAGAGAAGCTAAAGGTGCTCTTGTTGTTACTCGAAACACTCTTTTTGGTAAAGCAGCGGAAGGAACTTACGCAGAAGAACTGCTTAAGGACCTTAAAGGAACAAATGCAGTAGCATTTGCTTTCGAAGATGCTCCTGGTGTTGCTAAAGCGCTACTAGAAACTAGTAAAGAAATTGAAGTAGTAAAGCTTGGTAAAGGGTATCTAAATGAAGAACTTCTTGCTGAAGACAAAGTTATGGCACTGGCCAAACTTCCTTCAAGAGAAGAAATGCTTGGAACATTACTTGCGACTTTCCAAGCTCCTGTATCTTCACTTGCAAGATTGCTTAATGCAATTAAAGACGAGTGCGAGACTCAAGGAGTTGAAAAAGCTGCAGATTTAAAAGTAGAAGCTAAAGCAGAAGAAACTGCTGAAGCATAAGATTTAACAAAAAATTTAAATTAATTAGGAGATAATTATGTCATTAACTAAAGATCAAATCATCGATGCAATTGCAAATATGTCAGTTTTAGACTGTGCTGAACTAGTAAAAGAAATGGAAGAAAAATTTGGTGTTTCTGCAGCTCCTGTTGCTGTAGCTGGTGCTGGCGCTGCTGCTGGTCCTGCTGAAGAGAAAACTGAATTTGACGTAGTTCTAGTTGATGCAGGTGCTAAGAAAATTAACGCGATTAAAGAAGTTAGAGGAATCACTGGACTAGGTCTTAAAGAAGCAAAAGAAATGGTAGAAGGTGCTCCAAAAACTATTAAAGAAGCTGTATCTAAAGAAGAAGCTGAAGAAATCAAGAAGAAACTTGAAGCTGCTGGCGCTAAGGTAGAGCTTAAATAATTTTTTATTGCGATACGTAAAATAAATATGATGGAAGTGCACATTGTGTACTTCCATTTTTGTGCATGTAATTGTAAAAAGGCAAGTACTTGTTTCTTAAAAATATAGTTTCTCAGGAGTCAGTCAAATGACAAAAGTTTTCAGCCCTAATGAGTGGTATCGTTGCAGTTTTGGCCGAAGTGAGCACGTAATTGAACCTCCAACACTAATGAGGCTTCAAATTAACTCTTACGAAGAATTTCTTCAAAGAGATGTTCCTCCAGCCAGGCGAGAAGATGTTGGTCTTCAAGCGGTTTTTAAATCAGTTTTTCCAATCTTTGATTTCAATAAAACTGTTTCTCTTGAATTTGTAAGTTATTCACTAGAAGAACCGAAGTATTCTGTACAAGAATGTAAGGCTCGTGGTCTTTCTTATGAGTCTCCACTTAAGGTTACTGTAAGGTTAGTGTTTTATGATATTGATGAAGAGAATGAGGAAAATAGAACGATCTCTTCTATTAAAGAGCAGGAAGTTTACTTAGGTAATATCCCGCTTATGACTGAGACTGGTTCATTTGTATATAATGGAACAGAAAGAGTTATCGTATCTCAACTTCACAGATCTCCTGGTATTATTTTTGAACATGACAGTGGTAAAAAACACTCAAGTGGTAAATTATTATATTCTTCAAGAATTATACCGCATAGAGGTTCTTGGTTAGACTTTGAGTTTGATCATAAAAATGTTCTTTATGCGAGAATTGATAGAAAGAGAAAGTTACATGCAACTGTAATTTTAAAAGCTCTTGGATACTCAGTTTCCGAGTTATTAAAATTATTCTATGAGCCTGAAACTATTCATTTAAATGAGAAAAAATATGAAAGAGAGCTAAACCTTGAATTAATGCAAGGTTCTCGTTCTGATGAAGATATTCTTGATCCAAAAACTGGTAAAGCTATCGTTAAAAAAGGTAAGAAAGTAACTAAGGTTTCTATTAAAAAGATGACAGAGGCTGGCATTAAAAGGCTTCCTTTGGAGCTTGAGCAAGTTGTTGGAAAAGTTCTTTTTGATGATATTTATGATGAAGAAACAGGTGAAGTTATTGCTTCAGCCAATGAGGCCCTAACTGAAGACCTTGTTTTTGATTTAATGAAAGCTGGTATAAACTCTGTTGAAGTATTATACATTGACGGTGTTAACTACTCGGATCAAATTAGAAACACATTATTATTAGATAAAACTAATTCAACGGAAGAAGCGTTGATTAAAATCTTTGAAAGATTGAGACCTGGTGAGCCACCAGCAGTTGAAGCGGCTCAAATTCTTTTCGACAGTCTATTCTTTGATGCTTCTAGATACGACCTTTCTAAGGTTGGTCGTATGAAAATCAACTATAAGTTTGGTTTAGATATTCCTGTTGAAAATACAACTCTAACTAAAGACGATATTATTAGAACGGTAAGATACCTTGTTGACTTGAACAATGGTCACGGACGCGTTGATGATATCGATCACCTAGGAAACAGAAGAGTAAGAGCTGTAGGTGAATTATTAGAAAATCAATTTAGAGTTGGTCTTGTTCGTATGGAAAGAGCAATCAAAGAAAGAATGATTGCGATTGAGCTTGATACAATGATGCCACATGATTTAGTTAACCAGAAGCCAGTTGCTGCTGCTGTTAAGGAATTTTTTGGATCATCTCAACTATCTCAATTTATGGACCAAACGAACCCTCTATCTGAGGTTACACATAAAAGAAGACTTTCTGCTCTTGGGCCAGGTGGTTTAACAAGAGAAAGAGCTGGGTTTGAGGTTCGTGACGTTCACGCAACTCACTACGGAAGAATGTGTCCGGTAGAGACTCCAGAGGGACCAAACATTGGTCTTATTACTTCTTTGGCTACTTTTGCGAAGGTTTCTGAATATGGATTTATTGAAACACCATATTTAGAAATTTCTGAAGCGGGAGAAGTTTCTAAGAAAATTAAATATTATTCTTCTTTCGAGGAAGAAGGAAAAATTATTGCTCAGGCAAATAACAAGTACATTCAAGATGGTAAGCTAGTTGGTCACCTAATTCCTGCTCGTAGGAAAGGTGAACTTGCACTTGTTGATGCAGAAGAAGTTAACTTGATGGACGTTGCTCCTTCTCAAATGATTTCGATTGCAACATCTTTAATTCCTTTCCTTGAGCATGATGATGCAAACCGTGCCCTCATGGGATCAAACATGATGAGACAAGCGGTGCCAGTTGTAAAAACTGACGCGCCAATTGTTGGTACTGGTGTAGAGAATATTGTTGCTAGAGATTCTGGTGCGATTCTTTTTGCTAAAAACAGTGGTAGAGTTATCTTTGTTGACTCTAATAGAATTGTTGTTCAAAAAGATCACATTAAAGAAGGTGACTCTGCAGTCGATATTTATAAACTAGTTAAATATCAGAGAACAAATCAGAATACATGTAACAATCAAAGAGCTCTTGTTAAAGAGGGTGATATCGTTAAAGTTGGTGATGTTATCGCTGATGGACCTGGTACACACTTAGGTGATTTGGCCCTTGGGCAAAACGTTCTTGTAGCGTTTACTCCTTGGGGTGGTTATAACTACGAGGATTCAATCCTGATTTCTGAAGAAATCCTATCTCAGGATATCTTTACTTCAATTCACATTGAATCTTTTGAAGTTGAAGCAAGAGACACTAAACTAGGTAAAGAAGAAATTACAAGAGATATTCCAAACGTTAGCGAGGAAGCTCTTAAGGATCTTGATGAAGCAGGTATTATCAGAGTAGGGGCTGTAATTAAGCCGGGTGATATTCTTGTTGGTAAGATTACGCCAAAAGGTGAGACGCAGTTGTCACCAGAGGAAAAACTACTTAAGGCCATCTTCGGTGATAAGGCTGGAGATGTTAAAGATACTTCTCTTAGAGTTTCTTCTCACGTGCATGGTACAGTCGTTGATGCGCACGTCTTCACAAGAGAAGGTGTTGAGCTAGATTCAAGATCAAAAGCAATTATTGAAAAAGAAACAGAGCTTATTAGAAGAGATGAGGCTATTGAGATTAAAGCTATTCAATCTGCTTCAGTTAAGGCAATTGCAGAGATGCTCAAAGGTACTAAGACTATCGATACATTGGTATCAGAGGATGGTTCTACTGAACTTTTAGGAAAAGGCTCTGAAATCACTATTGAAGCTTTAAGTAATATTCCTTTTGAGCTTCTTGGGTACTTACCTCTTGAAGCTGAGCTTGAAGATAAATTAACTGAATATTTTGCTGATGTAAGAAACAGAATCAATTTAGTTAGACAAAAAGCTAACGATGAGATTGCTAAGCTTCATAAAGGTGATGAACTTTTACCAGGTGTTATTAAGAAAGTTATGGTTTATGTTGCAATTAAGCGTAAGCTACAAGCTGGTGATAAAATGGCTGGTCGTCACGGAAACAAAGGGGTTATCTCTAGAGTTCTTCCTGTAGAAGATATGCCATACCTGGCTGATGGTACTCCAGTTCAAATCGTGCTTAACCCGCTAGGGGTTCCGTCACGGATGAATATTGGTCAGTTACTTGAGCTACACCTTGGATGGGCAGGTAGAGGTCTTGGAGAAAAGATCAACTACATGCTTGAAGAAAAGTATGAAGCAGATAAGCTAAGAGATCTTATTTCTAAAATTTACAAAAAAGAAAAAGTTGATAATTGGCTGAAGAAAGCATCTGATAAGCAGGTGTTTGAAATAGCTCATCAATTGAAAACAGGTGTGAGGTTTTCAACTCCTGCTTTTGATGGAGCTAGAGAGTTAGACATTGAAGAGATGTTAGAGCTTGGTGATTTAGACAAGTCAGGTAAGACAACTCTATTTAACGGTATTACTGGTGAGGCATTCTCGGAGGAAGTTACTGTTGGAACAATGTACATGCTTAAACTTCACCACTTAGTTGATGAAAAGATCCACGCCAGATCTACAGGTCCATACTCACTTGTAACTCAGCAACCACTTGGTGGTAAGGCTCAGTTTGGTGGTCAAAGACTTGGGGA
This sequence comes from Bacteriovoracaceae bacterium, assembly GCA_041547255.1. Lineage (GTDB taxonomy): Bacteria > Bdellovibrionota > Bacteriovoracia > Bacteriovoracales > Bacteriovoracaceae. Next base: position 3,776 of record JBFEUX010000014.1, on the reverse strand, counting down.
AATGGAAGTTTGGGCACTTGAAGCTTATGGTGCAGCTTATACCCTTCAAGAATTCTTAACAGTTAAATCAGATGACGTTGTTGGTAGAACAAGAATGTATGAGTCAATTGTTAAGGGTGAAAAAGTTCTTGAGCCAGGATTACCTGAATCTTTTAACGTACTAGTTAAAGAACTTCAGGCACTTGCTCTGGATATGAAACTTGAAGAACCTTCTTTGGAAGCTAACTAATTTTAAAAAATAATTGAGAGGCATGACTCTATGAAAGATTTATTAAACTTTTTTGATAAACCTAAAGACCCAATTAGTGTTGAAGCGATTTCTATTAGAATCGCTTCTCCTGACACTATTAGGGAATGGTCCTTTGGTGAGGTTAAAAAACCTGAGACAATCAACTATAGGACCTTTAAGCCAGAAAGAGATGGTCTTTTCTGCGCTAAGATCTTTGGGCCAATTAAAGACTACGAATGTATTTGTGGTAAATATAAGAGAATGAAGCACAGAGGTGTTGTTTGTGAGAAGTGTGGTGTTGAAGTTACACTTTCTAAGGTTAGAAGAGAAAGATGTGGTCACATTGAACTTGCCTCTCCTGTTGCACATATCTGGTTTTTAAGATCTCTTCCTTCAAGAATCGGTGCGCTTCTTGATCTTTCTTTGAAAGATCTTGAAAGAGCTCTTTATAACGAAGCTTATATCGTTCTTGAATCCGCTACTGATGGCCAAGATGGTGGTCTTCAAGTAGGTACGATTCTTTCTGAATCAAAAGCAATGGAATTGAAAGCTGCTGGTGTAGACTTTAAAGTTGGTATCGGCGGTGAAGTTATCAAAGATCTTCTAGCAAAAGTCGATCTTGATACATTAAATAAAGAACTAAGAAGAACTTTGGCTGAAACAAAAACTGAGTTAGCTAAAGCTAAGCTTATTAAGAGATTAAAAGTTGTTGAGTCTCTTCTTAAGTCTCCAAATAAGCCAGAATGGTTTATGATGGATGTAATTCCAGTTCTTCCTCCAGATCTTCGTCCATTAGTTCCTCTAGAGGCTGGAAGATTTGCAACATCTGATCTTAACGATCTTTATAGAAGAGTTATCAATAGAAATAACCGTCTAAAAAGACTTAAAGAATTAAATGCTCCAGAAATCATTATTAGAAATGAAAAGAGAATGCTTCAAGAAGCAGTTGATGCTCTTTTTGATAATGGTAGAAGAGGAAAGGTCTTTACTGGTGCTAACAAGCGTCCATTGAGATCACTTTCTGATATGCTTAAAGGTAAGCAAGGTCGTTTCCGTCAAAACCTTCTTGGGAAACGTGTTGACTACTCTGGACGTTCGGTTATCGTTGTTGGTCCTAACCTTAGACTTCACCAATGTGGTCTTCCAAAGGCAATGGGATTAGAACTATTTAAACCATTTATTTACAATAAATTAATTGAAAAAGGTCACTGTACGACTATTAAAGTTGCTAAGCGTATGGTTGAGCAACAAAAACAAGAAGTTTGGGATATCCTTGATGATGTAGTTAGAGAACACCCAGTACTTCTTAACCGTGCACCTACACTTCACCGTCTTGGTATTCAAGCATTTGAACCAGTACTAATTGAAGGTAAAGCAATTCGTCTTCACCCTCTAGTATGTACCGCCTTCAATGCTGACTTTGATGGTGACCAGATGGCCGTTCACGTACCTCTTTCACTTGAGGCACAAATTGAATGTCGTGTACTTGCAATGTCTACGAACAATATTTTATCTCCAAAAGATGGTACTCCGATTATCGTACCTTCTCAGGATATCGTTCTTGGTATGTACTATATGTCAAGAATCAGACCTTATGCTCGTGGATACGGACAAGTTTTCTCTTCTAAAGCGGAAGCTCAATTTGCTTACCACACTGGTAAACTTCACCTTCAAGCACCGATTAAAGTTAGAATTGATGGGAAGAAAATTGAAACGACTGTAGGTAGAACTTTTGTTCATGATATTATTCCTGCTTGTTTATCTTATGATGACATCAATAAAGTTCTTAATAAGAAAGAGCTTGGTAAATTATTAGACCTTGCTTACAGAAGAGGAACTGAAAAAGATACAGTGCTTCTTGCTGATGCATTGATGCAAACAGGTTACTCTTATGCAACTAAAGCAGGTATCTCTATCAACGTTAAAGATATGGTTATTCCTGTTGAGAAGAAAGGTATTATCGAAGCTTCTCAAGCTGAAGTTGATAAAATTACCCACGAATATAATGAAGGTTCGATTACCAATGGTGAGCGATATAATAAAATCGTTGATGTTTGGGCACAGACTAACGAAAAACTTTCAAAAGTTATGATTGATGGTCTTTCACTAGAAACTTTTAAATCAGAAGTTAAAGGTGAAGAAGATAAAATTGCTCCTTCATTTAACTCAATCTATATGATGGCTGACTCTGGAGCGAGGGGTTCTGCTACTCAGATGAGACAGTTAGCAGGGATGAGGGGTCTAATGGCCAAGCCGTCAGGTGAGATTATTGAGACGCCAATTACTTCTAACTTCCGTGAAGGTCTATCTGTTCTTGAGTATTTCTCGTCTTCTCACGGTGCTCGTAAAGGTCTTGCCGATACGGCCCTTAAGACAGCTAACTCTGGTTACTTAACAAGAAGATTAGTTGATGTTGCTCAAGATGCAATTATTAGAAATACAGACTGTGGAACTGATGACGGTATCGTTCTTACTTCAAGAATTGAAAATGGGGAAATCGCCCAGCACGTAGCTCAAAGAGTTAGCGGTAGGGTTGCTCTTGAGCCAGTACTTGCAAAAGATGGTTCAGAACTTTTCCCTAAAAATCATATGTTCACTGAGGCTGATATTGAAACTATCGAATCTGAAGATATCGACCAAATTAACGTTAGATCAGTTCTGACATGTAAAGAAAAGCATGGTTTCTGTGCTCTTTGTTTTGGACGAGATCTTTCTAAAGGTAATATGGTTTCGGTTGGTGAGGCTGTTGGTGTTATCGCAGCTCAATCAATTGGTGAGCCTGGTACACAGCTGACAATGCGTACATTCCACGTTGGGGGTACTGCAACTGCTGGTGCACAAGTTAACAAAATGGAGTCAAAAACTGCCGGTATTATTGCTTATGACAATGTAAAAACTGTAATGAGAGAAGACGGTTCTACAATCATTATGAATAAGATTGGGGAAATTGTTGTTAAAACTGAGCAGGGTGATGAGAAAGAAAGATATCCAGCTCAATATGGTGCAACTCTATTCTTCAAAGATGGTGATACTGTTAACGTTGGTGATAAAATCCTTGAATGGGACCCGTTTGCTATGCCAGTTATGTGTGAAGTAAAAGGTCGTGTTAGATTTGAAGACATGATTGTTGGTTCAACCGTTAAAGAGGAAATGGATGCTGTTACAGGTCTTTCTCATAAAGTTGTTACTGAAACAAAAGTTAAAGAGGATGCTTCTAAGCAACCTCAGATTATAATTGTGGACGAGAATAATAACCCAATTCTTATCCCTGGAACTAAAAGACAAGCGGTATATCGTCTACCAATTGGTGCTCACATTACTGTTAATGAAAATGATGAGATCGATGCTGGTACAGTGGTTGCGAAGGTTCAACGTGAATCTACAAAAACTAAAGATATTACCGGTGGTCTTCCAAGAGTTGCAGAGTTGTTTGAAGCTCGTAAACCTGCTAACTCAGCATTAATTGCTGATATTGCTGGTACTATCGAGTTTGGACCAGAAGTGCGTGGTTCTAGACGTGTAATCATTAAACCTGAAGAAGGTGGAG
>JBFEUX010000186.1:0-5872 GCA_041547255.1 Bacteriovoracaceae bacterium | reverse complement strand
GATTTTGAAGTCACACAGGCGATGCTTAAACATTTTATTCAAAAATCCATGAATGGATCGAAATTAGTTAAACCAAGAATCATTATCTGTATTCCTTTTGGGATCACACAGGTTGAAAAAAGAGCGGTTAAAGAATCAGCAGAACAAGCAGGTGCTAGAGAGGTTTATCTTATTGAAGAACCTATGGCCGCGGCAATTGGAGCAGGTCTGCCAATTACAGATCCTTCTGGAAATATGATTGTTGATATCGGTGGGGGGACAACAGAAGTTGCAGTCATCTCTCTAGGTGGGATTGTTTACTCTAAGTCAGTTAGAGTTGCAGGTGATAAGTTTGATGAGGCTATTGTAAATTACATAAAGAAAAAATATTCATTACTTATTGGTGAAAGAACTGCCGAGATGATTAAGATCTCTATTGGTAATGCATATCCATTTGAAGAAGAAGTGCGTACCTATGAAGTAAAAGGGCGTGACTTGATTGCAGGAGCACCTAAGACTATTGAAGTAACCAGCGATGAAATTAGAGAGGCATTATCTGACCCTATCGCTGAAGTTATAGAGGCGATTAAAACCTCACTGGAAAAGACACCACCGGAATTGGCTGCTGATATAGTTGATAATGGAATTATTCTTGCTGGTGGAGGTTCACTGCTTGCGAACCTAGATATTTTAATTAAAGAAAAAACAGGCTTACCTGTATCACTAGCAGAAGATCCATTAACGTGTGTAGTTAGAGGTTGTGGAACTGCTTTAGAAAATATTACTCTGCTTAGACAGGTAACGACACTTTCTTAGGAGTTGTATGGCGGCAAGTGAGCAAAATGTATTTTTTAATAAGCTTACTTCTGCGGAAAAACAAAGCAAGCTTTCTCAGCTAGCCTCTGCCAGTAAGACTAATCTAGTCATTTGGCAAAAAGGTAAAGCGCAAAAATATTCACTCGCAGCTATTGATTATGTCCGTTCGAAAGACCTGATTGAGATATCTGGTAAGGTTGATGAGAAAATGTTTGAGAAAGAAGTTCTTGCGAGCTTTGAGTTGTCTGGCTTACACTTTTTTGGAAAATGTAAGTTAACAAAAATGGATTCTAAAAAGAGCTATCTGTTATTTGATAATGACCTATTTAAAAGCGAGAGAAGAGCAAACTTTAGATTGTTAACCTATCCACATCAAGACGTTTACGTACATTTAAAGATTCCTAATATTGAAAGCAAGGACTCTAATCTTGTTGATTTGCGAACTAAAATATCTCAAACAAATCTTTTTAACAATTTTCTTAGTATCATTGAAGAAGAGGGAGGAGAGAAAAAGTTAGATGGCTATTTAAGATTTAGAGTTTTGGATATATCAGTGACTGGAACTGCAATACAGTTTGGTGAAATTGAGGCTGAATTATTTGATGATTTTAAAAAAGAGTTGGGTTTGATGTATTTGGATTTCAATGGAACAGTTGTAGAAATTCCAAATGGTGAAGTCGTTTATAAAAGAGATTTTTTAGCGGGTGATAAACAGACCAAATTATATAAAGCTGGGATGAGATTTTTAAATGTAAATACAAATCTAGACGAAAAATTATCACAGTTGATTAACGAAAAGCTAAGAAGCTTAGAGTCAGAATTCGAGGATTTCCTTAAGTGAGATTTATATTTTTTTTAGTGATATGTGGATGCGCTAATCAAAATTCTTTAAATTCAATTTTAAATAAGAAAGAAGCAGGAAAAGATAAACCGCAAATTTTTAGTTATACCGATGCGTCTGGTAGTTATGTTCAGAGAAGAGATTCACTTTTGTCTGGAAACAAATATGTATCAAGAATCAAATTGCTTTCCTCAAAAGACTCAACAGAGTTAGAGAGCTCAGTTGTCGTTAGCAGGTTGGGCCGTTTAAAAAACTCTAAAAGTAGATTTGATAATGCACTTTTGCCAGAAATTTCTCAGTTTAAAGTATGGTTTAAAAAAGAGGAGTACTTTTCTCAATTAAAAATTAATAAAAATGACAGGACCCTAACTGTAATCGCAAAAAGTCCTGAAAAGAAATACAATTTTACCAATAAATATAAGCTTCCTAAGGCCAGGTATTTTTGTTTTTTCTCACAGATACCTGAGTGTATTAAATTGCAGGGTTTGTTGGTTGAAGCAGCAAAGAGAAATGTAGAAATTTTTGTTATTTGGGATAATTTTCCGTATTATAATGAGCAGTATGAAGGTTTACCTAAAGAACCTTATACGAAAGCTGTCCTGAGTGTCTCAAGTCATAATAAGAATGAAGTTAGATATGATTTAGACCTTGGCAACCAGATAATTTTTTATCATTTCAACAAAGAACTTAAATTTATTAAAATGATTTGGGTGTCACAAGGAATTAGTTCAATTAATACGAGTAAGGGGTTGTAGTGAATATAAACGAAGTCGGTCAGTTGTTTTTCACAGGTATTTCTGGAGTTTCACTTACTGAAGAAGAGAAAAAGTTTATCCAGGAAAGTAATATCGGTGGAGTGATTCTATTTAAGCATAATTATGCAGACCCAGGACAATTAGCGGAATTAGTAAATGAGATTCAGTTGTTAAGAGATGAGTATCCGCTTTTTATTTCTGTGGATCAAGAAGGTGGAAGAGTCAGACGATTTCAAACCCATTTTTCACAATTTCCATCAATGTATGAGGTCGGTCAAAAAGATTCTCCAAAGCTTACCTTTGAGATACATAAATCAATGGCGGAAGAGTTAATTGCCTGTGGGGTTAATGTTGATTTCTCTCCTTGTTGCGATATTTGGACGAATGTAAATAATAAGGTAATTGGTGATAGAGCATTTGGAAAGGATGCTGATACCGTTGAAAAGCACGTGAGTGCAGCGATTAGAGGGTTACATACAGGAGGAGTACTTGCTTGTGCAAAGCACTTTCCCGGCCATGGTAACACTTCGAAAGACTCACACTTTGACCTTCCTTATGTGAAAAAGTCGCTAGAAGAATTGCGAAGTGAAGAAATGATTCCTTTTGTAAAGGCTTCTAAATCACGTGTGGAGTTTATTATGATGGCACATTTAGTAGTGGATGCTATTGATAAAGAACTGCCTTGTACACTTAGTCCAGCGGCATATGATTTCTTAAGAAAAGAGTTAAAATATAAAAAAATTATTATTACCGATGATATGGAAATGAAGGCCATATCAGATCGCTTTAGCTATCCAGAAGCCGGGAAAATGGCCCTTAGCGCTGGAGCTGACATGTTGGAATACAGAAGTTTTGAGCGCACGGTAGAAGTTTATAATGGCATTATGGAGATGATTAAGGATAATCAGATTAAAAAGTCCATATTTGATGATAAAATTAAAAGAGTACTTGATTGCAAGAAGAAGTTCTTTAAAGAATATAATCCTATTTATATTCCAAGTCTGACTAAAGTATTCAGGCAAGACCGTAATAAAAATATACTTGATCAATTTAAGCCATCTTAAACTGGAATTACTTAGGTTAAATTTTCCCTTTATCTCTGTTAAATGAAGAGATTTCAATTATTTGATATCCTATTAGTAGTACCAAAATAGCTTTGGACTCGGAGAATCAATGATTTTGAGATTGTTTTTAACAATTTTCGTGTTAGGCCATATTTTTAATGCAACTGCATTTGCTCAAGTTTGCGGGCCAGCTTTTGAAGATATAGATATTGCCTGTATCAAAAAACTAGATGGAAAACTAAAAGAGCAATTAGCTAAACACGAAAAAGTTGAAGCAGATCTTAAAATAGAAAAAGAAAATCCTAAAAGTACTATAATTAAAAAGCTAGAGCTAGCGAATAAATTAATATTTTATTTTGATGAGCCTGACAAATTAGAAGAAAAAATTAACGAAGTATATTTTTATCGAACGAGTGCAGGTAAGTACGGTAAATTTATCATTAAGCATATAAGCCAAACCAAAAATTCATGTTCCATGTATATTGAAGCAGTTACATTCAATAAAAAGGGAACCTTTACCAAATCTCCAACATTATCAATCAATAATGAAGCAAACTCCTGGAGTGTAGATCGTACTTCTTTGGATGAAGCACTTGGTACAGATTTTGTTTTAAAACGTGAATTTGGAATCTGTGTATTCAAAAGAGTTCATGGTAATGCAGTGTTGGCAAAAAAAATCGTGACAGAGGAAGAGGAAAGTGAAAATGTTGTCCTGTATTATGCCGCACAATTTCTTATAGGCTTGGCCGTATTTTTAGTTGCTCGAACCGTGTTTCAGGATGAAGATAGGTTTCAGGCACAATCAAAGTTAGAGGATGCTGAACAAGAAACAAAGCAAGAAAAACCAAAAGACTTTGTGTTGAAATATTCCAGACCATTCTTTAAAAGATATTTCACTCCTGTAATACGGGGAATGAAGAACAAGAGAAAAATTAAAGAGAAATATAAACGCCCACTAGCAAGCTCGGGGATGAATAAGTTTTTAACTCCTGAAGATTTTTATGCATTTAAACTGTTCTTGATTATTGGTTTCCCCATTGTCTTTCTTGGGTTACGGGAATTTCTGGAGGAGAGCTGGCCACTATCATATGTGCCTGTAGTTTCAATTCTAGGATTTTTCTATCCTGATATATGGATTAAAGGAAAGATTGAACAAAGAAGAACAAATGTACTGGAAAATATGCCATTTGTTGTTGATATGTTGGCTTTGTCGGTAGAAGCCGGTCTGGACTTTGTAGCAGCTATGCAGAAGGTAATTGAGAAAGCTCCACCTTCAGCGCTTGTGGAAGAATTTGAAATATTAATTAAAGAAACGAGAGTTGGTGCGAGTAGGGCCGAGGCTTTGAGGCAACTATCTTGGAGAATAGATGCTTTACCAATCTCATCTTTTTGTGCAACTTTGATTGCGGCTGACTCTGTAGGGGCTAATATCGCACCCATTTTGAAAACACTTGCAAAAGAGTTGAGGGAAAAACGTTCGGCACTTATTGAAAAGAAAGGAGCTCAGGCGGCAACTAAAATATTGATACCAATGATATTTTTTGTTTTACCTGCAGTTTTAATAATTATTGCAGCACCAATTGCGCTGCAGTTAATGGGGAATTAATGGAAGTGATACATAAACGGACCAATACAGTCATAGCGAAAAATGTGAATTATGCTAGGTCCATTTTGCAGAGGATGAAAGGATTGATGTTTATTGATAAAATGGAAGGAATGGATGGACTCATAATCGAGCCATGTAACTCGATCCATAATTGTTTCGTGAAATTTCCTCTAGATGTGATTTTTTTGGACTCCAGCAATAGAGTCGTCAAGATTCTCAGGAATTTTAAGCCATGGCACTTTTCTGGCATATACTTAAAATCAAAGAAAGTACTGGAATTAAACGCTGGTACTTTATTGCGTGATATCGAAGTTGGAGATGAGTTGGAGGTAAGAGGTGTTTAAACTAGTTGCCGTTGGAGGAAAACTTAGAGGCACCGAATTCGTTCTAAATGAAGGAGCGAATGTCTTTGGACGTGGTCCAGAGAGTGAAAACTTTATAGCGGTAGAAGGTGTATCCAAGACGCATATGCAGTTAACGGTTAATGGAGAAAGTTGTTTTCTGGAGGATTTAGGTTCTTCAAATGGTACTTTTGTTAATGGAAAACTTGTAAAACAGAAAACAGTAAAGAATAAAGATAAAATTGCATTACCTAATGTCATTTTTCAATTGGTATATGTTAAAGAAAAGAAAAAAATTATAAAAAAGAAAGTCTTAAAAACAGATGAGGAAGAATTATTACTAGATATTCATGAACGAGAACCAGACGATTTACTAGGGAAAATTAAATATTTTTTTAAATACCGGCTTATGAAAGTTCTTTATTCTTTCAATGAACAATATGAATGGAATGTGATGCTGGGAATTCTAT
>JBFEUX010000065.1:0-12888 GCA_041547255.1 Bacteriovoracaceae bacterium | reverse complement strand
AACTTAATAAGGTTTTTAATTATTTTTTTAAACATTTGCCTCTATAATAGTGGTTGTGAACTTAATTTGGCCAAAGGAATTTTGTGAAACTTGCTATAATTCAAATTTCTTCCGTACTTGATCCGGTAAAAAATTTACAAAAGATTGACGCACTGATAGAGGAAGCAAAGGTAAGTGAGCCCAGTCTAGAAGCTGTTTTTTTACCAGAAGTTTTTTATTCTATGAGTGATGGGACGGCCCCAACCCCTTATCTGGTTGAGGACGGCAATGAGCATTTTCATAATATTAAGGCCATTGCTCAAAAGCATAATGTGCATTTATTAGGGGGAAGTGCGGCCACCAAGGAAAATGGAAAAATTCTCAATCGCAGTTATAACTTTAATAATAAGGGTGAGCTGTTAACAACTTATGATAAGATAAATTTGTTCGCGGTTAATTTAAAAGGCAAAAAGAAAAGTACTGTTTTAGATGAAGCCCAGGTATATACAGCAGGCTCGCAGCTAAAAACCTTTGAGTTAGCTGGCTTCAAGTTTGGTCTCTCCATATGTTTTGATCTGCGTTTTCCCGAGTTGTATCGCAAATATTATGCTGAGGGAGTAAATGTTTTTACTATCTCTTCTGCTTTTACTATTCCCACGGGAAAAGCTCACTGGGAAACGCTAGTAAGGGCCAGGGCCATTGAAAATCAAGCTTATGTCATTGCTTGTGATCAATGGGGTGTTCACAATGATAAAATTCAAACTTATGGACATTCTTTAGTCGTGGATCCCTGGGGAGAGATTATCGCGAGTATAGATGAAGGTGAAGGCTTTGCCATTTGTGAGTTAACGAAAGAGAGGATTGATCATATCCGCACTAGAATGGATATGACTTCCCGTCTTACATAAATGGATTTTCACCTGAGGCATGGTCGGTTAGATCAACAAGTTCGTCAATCATTCCTGGAAACTTTTGAACTAAAAGTCGCTCAATACCGTCTTTTAACGTTGCTTTAGAAGACGAACAACCTTGGCAACCACCAGTCAATTTAACGAAAAGTTTATTATTATCAAAATCGATTATTTCAATATCACCTCCATGACTGGCCAGGGCCGGGCGAATTTGTTCATCGAGTACTTTTTCAATCTTGTTCAACATAAAAAATCCTTGCTTTGGGACACCTAAATTACAGGAAATAATATTTTTTGTCACATCATTGGGGCATTTGTATCACTAACCAGAATGTAGTTTAGTAATTTCAGTGATTTATAAGTATTAACCTTGTTTTTTTGTTTGCATTGAGTATGCAGATGAAGGATTTACTGCAAAGTCTCCATTCACAAGTTGCTCTTATCATTACCGCTCCACCGGGCTGGGGCAAGACTTATATGCTGTTAAAGGCAATTAAAGAGAGCCAGACAAAAGTTGTCTTTATTTTTCCTTTAAGGGCCTTATGTGATGAGGTTTATCTAAGTGCCTTGAAAAGTAAGATTGAAGTTTTAAATGTGCGAACACAAAATGATTACGAACTCTTCTCACAAAAGCAGTTTCAGTTAGTATTATCCACTCCGGAAACTTATAGGGAAGGAGCTTTTGATGCTAGTTATGTACATATCTTAGATGAAATGCATTTATTTTTTTATTGGGGGGAGAGTTTTCGGGAAAGAATGATAGAAAGCTTTATGGGTATTACCTCTAGAGAATTCCCGTTGATTCTGTTAACTGCAACTTTGTCTAATGAATTGAAAGAAAAGTTAGTTGAAGATTTAGAGCGTAATTATCAAAAAATTTATCAATTAGATATGGGAAATCAACAGCTAAAAAATATTCCCGAAAAAATTTATTTCTATCCCAAATTTATGAAGAGCTGGATGGAGGATGATTATAAGTTTTCTAGCAAGCAGGGAGTCTCTCTTGTTTTTTGTCGTTACCGGGAAGAAGTAAAATCGATTGCCGAGGAGTTAAAAGCGTTAGGTTATAGGGTATTAAGTTGTGTGGGAGGAGAGGCAGCTCAATTTATTTCTCAGTTGCAACAAATCAGCTATTTAGATTTTATTGTGGCCACAAGTGTGGTCAGCCATGGAGTAAATTTACCTAGGATTTCTCGTGTTTATATTTCTTATCATGTTGAAAACATTGATTTTTATTTGCAAATGTTAGGCAGAGGTGGACGCCAGGGCCAAGAGTTTCAAGTTCATGTCATGAATGCAAACTATTTTACTCGAATCAGCATATGGAAGGGCTTTGGGAGAATTTTGTTAAAAAGGTTTAGTAATACAATAAATTCTTTATTATATTAAGCTAAAGGTAGATCCATGCATATTGAAGGAATTGTTCTTAGTAAAACTACTTATAAAGAAAGAGATCTTATTTGTGATCTATTGCTTCGTTCGGGTAAAAAACAAACTGTTTATTTTTATGGCGGCCGAGGTGGTGGGAAAAATAATAAGGGCTCTATTATTGAAGTGGGCTTTATGCTTGCGGTTGAGCTCGGTCCTAAAAAAAAGGCAGTCGAGACCAGCATCAGTATTGCTAAGGAGTATAAGCTTTTATGGCGAGCAGATCTTATTCGCAATGATTTCCAAGCTTTTTATTTGGCGAGCTTTTATCTTGAATACATAACTAAAATTGCTGTTGATCATCATGCACATGAGTTTGATCATGAACATCATGATGAGGGGTTATTTAATGTTTTAAGTAATGCTTTATTTTATTTAAACCACTCTCTAGAGAATCAAAGCTTTGATTTACATACTCATCTTTTTATTTTCTTGGCGAAATTGTCAGCTCATTTAGGAATTACTCCAAGTACAGATTTATGTGTTTTTTGTGACTCTCATCTGGCACAAGAAAATATGTGTTTGTTTGATCACCAAAATGGCGGCTTTGTGTGTTTAGATTGTAACTCCAAGCGAGATGAATTTCTTTCTGATAATAATGCCCTCTTACAGGAATATCAAAGTGGCCATGTTTTAAGAGAGGCATTAAGAAATGTTGTGCTTCGTCCTTATAAAGAATATGCACTCATCAATAAAATAGCTCGCGGATCAGTAGAGGCAAAGTTTAATTTCATAAATTATCAATTCGGTTTTAGTGCTGATCAAGTCCGTAGCTGGAAATTAATTTGCTGCTAATTATGGCCATACATTAATCATTTGAGGGCTGTTATTTTTTTCATAGAGAATAATGGCTTCTTCTAGATATTCAGGATGATATTTATTAATATTTTCTCGGATTTTTTTTGCCATATTCGAGATATTTCCCTGATAAGAGTCTATATACACAATGACTCGATTTGTTTGGCGCTGACCATGCTTCTTGCTTTGAAAAATGGCATTCTTTCTTTTTGGGGTATATTTCGTTCTTTCTGATTTGGATAAAATTCCTTTCGTAACGTTATCAATGCGATCTTCTTTAAGTGGATATAAAGGGCTATAAATGTCAGCAATAAAACGATCATTCAAAATTAGATCGGGGTTTTTGACTTCATTAAGTTGGTCAATCTGTGATAGATTTTTAAACTTTTCTTGAATTCCTTGAGCTATTCTTTGCTCATCACTGTCAGGCAAGATATCAACTTTATATCCGAGACGTTCTAAGAGCTTAAATGTTATATCTTCACGATAGAGTCCTATAAAGCTGTCGAGGTTTTCTTCAGGTAGTATGTCGCCATTTACAATATAGTTCTTGCCATCAAAACTAACTCCACTGAATTCGCCATGGATTGACCCTGAACCAGGTTTGCTTTGTTGGGTTATAAGAGTAGAGAGATGATCGGTATCTGCATCTTTACCTATTCTACCAATTGATTCAATGAACTGATAATAGAAATGAGAAAGAGGTTTAAAAGGGAACTCTGTACTCTGTAGTTTTAAAATCCCTTCGATCTGTTCTTCTTTACATAATGTTTTAAGTTTAAGGCAGTGTTTGAATAAATCTTGGACTTCTGCTTGTAAGTTTTTCATGCCGGGATTTTCAAATAAGTCCACGATATGCTCAACCAAGCTTTCACCGTGCCTCGATCTCCCACCGATCTCTTTCATTCCTGGCCCAAGTTCAGCTAAGCTTGAACGACACTCATTGTTCTTATAACAGGGTAAGGATTTGATTTTATCTTCAAAAGAAAAAGATATGTTTTGAGAAACTTCTCGTCCTGTTAGCTCATTTAAAACTTGCAGCTGACAAGGATTTTGATTTGTGTTCTTCTTTTTCTTACCAGCATAAGAAAAAGCTGAGGCGAAAATAAGAGCTAGGATAAGAACGTTAATTAACTTCATCAGTTTCTTATCGAAATCTTAAGCTTTAGCTTTAGTGAACTAAGCAATTTGTTCAAGAATTACTTTTATGTTTTCATTCTCAATTTTCAAAGAGTTAAGCCCTGCATTTTGTCCTGCGAGCACATCACTTTCTTTATCTCCAACCATATAACTCAGATTCTTTTGAATATTATATTTTTCAATAAAATCATTCAGCATTTTCGGATTGGGTTTGCGACAATCACAGTTATCATCTGGCTTATGTGGGCAAAAAGCGAGATCCTGGATCTGGATACCAGATTCTTTTAGTTTGCCTAGCATGTGCTTATGGAAATTATGCATATCTTTTTCACTGAAGTAGCCGCGTCCAATACCAGACTGGTTGGTAATGATAAAAAGTAGGTAACCTCTGTTTTGCAATTCTTTTAAAGTTTTGATGGTATCGGGGAAAAACTTTAAATCGGCTGGATCGTGCATATAACCCTTGTCATAGATTAGGGTATTATCGCGATCAAAAAAAATGGCCTTCTGAGTATTTGCTTTCTCCATGAAATTCATTTAAGCATAGACTGTGGAGATATGTCATTAATCTTTTTGGGCATTGCGTTTTATCTGCTTTTTCTTTATGTTTCTTTTCAATTTTCCCATTAAAAGTTAAACTCTCTTAATGTTAAACTTACTTAAATCGATGTTCCCGTTTTTACGGCCTTACCTCAAAGTGGCCATTGCCTCTCTTATTTGTTCCATCCCCCTGGCCGCAATTAAAGCTTACCAAGCTTATTTCATCAAAAATGTGATTGATGGAATTTTTGCTGCTAATGCTACGGAGGCTTATGCTTTTCAATTGGCAGGGATTTTGGCGGGACTTGGTTTAATCAATTATCCCTTTCGCTATATTCATTTTTATGGAATGAGAATGGTGGTAGACAGGGCCACCTGTGATATCCGAACAGCAATTTATACAAAACTTCAAAAACTACCGACTAAATATTTTTCAAACAATAAGCAGGGTGCTCTTTTATCAGTGATGATAAATGATACTCAGATTTTTGCAGAATCTTTCATGCATGGAATCTCCATCATTCGTGAACCCTTGTTTGCTCTTGGCTTGTTGGGTGTCGCTTTGTATCATGATTGGCGTCTTACCTTAATTATCTTTGCGGCCCTGCCATTTTTTGTTCTGGTATTTACTGTCGCTGGTAAACGTATACGAAGATATATTGCTAAAGCACAAGAAGACACTGCCGAGATGACTCATCATGCGGCTGAGGGATTAATTGGGCAAAAAATTATTAAAGCATTTTCTTTACAAAAATATATGTTGGATCGTTTTGGAAGTGCACAATCACAATATCTTGCACATAAAAAGAAAAGTAATTCCGCTGAGGAGCATTCTCATCCTCTGGTAGAAACGGTGGGAGCATTTGCCTTTGCCATCGTTATTATTCTAGCCTTTTTTCGTCATAGAGACGGAGGCTTAACAGTAGGAGAGTTCTTTTCTTTTGTTGGTGCTTTGGCGATGTTTATGGATCCAGTTAGAAAGTTTTCCAAATCTAATGCAAAATTAAATCAGGCTAAGGCCGCAGGAGATAGAATCTTCAAGCTTTTGCGAACAGCAGAAGAACCAGATACTGGGAAAATTGAGTTTACTGAATTCAAGGACTCTATTGAGTTTAGAGATATTACTTTTAGTTATGGCCATCAAAATGTTATTTCTAATTTTAATTTAAAAATTCATAAGGGTGAAAAAGTTGCATTAGTAGGGCTGTCTGGATCTGGAAAATCGACTATTATTTCTCTTCTCTTACGTCTGTATGATGTGGATCAGGGAGAGATTCTTATTGATGGTGTGAATATTAAAGATTATAAAATCAACTCTATTCGTGATGCATTTGCCCTAGTTTCCCAAGACATTTTTCTTTTCAATGATACGGTTCGAGAAAATATTCTGGCAGGTGAAAATTATACTGATGAACAGGTTGATCACGCACTTGAAGTAAGTTATGCCAAAAACTTTATTGATAAGTTGCCAGAGGTAATGGAAACGAAAATAGGTGATAGAGGAACGAAACTCTCAGGTGGCCAAAGTCAGCGTCTTACAATTGCTCGTGCTTTTTTAAGAGATTGCCCTATATTACTTTTTGATGAAGCGACTTCTGCTTTGGATAATGAATCGGAAAAGGTGGTACAAAAAGCATTGGATAAAGTGGCCAGTCATAAAACGGTACTGGCTGTGGCCCATAGACTTAGTACTATTCAAAATTACGATCGTATTATCGTGATGAAGGAAGGAAAAAAGATTGAAGAAGGCCAGCATTCACAGTTGTTAGCTCTGGCGGGTGAGTACAAAAAACTATACGATCTAACTATTGCTGAAAATTAAGAACGGAGATTCTGAAATATTGGCCAGTGAGCTAGTCATCTCGTCTATAATAGTGATATAGAAATTCAAGCTACATAATAATTGGGGATTTATTTATGGAAATTAAAAAAGCTACTGATATGCAAGAAATCGTGAGCCTTTGTAAAAGACGTGGGTTTATTTTTCAAAGTTCAGAGATTTACGGTGGAATTGGATCCTGTTGGGATTACGGACCATTGGGCATTGAGTTGAAAAATAATGTAAAGAATTCTTGGTGGAAGGCCATGACTTATCGCGATGATGTAGATGGTGTTGATGCTTCTATTTTGATGCACCCCATGGTGTGGAAAGCCTCTGGCCATGTGGATGGTTTTTCTGACCCTTTAGTTGATTGTAAAGAATGTAAGGCGCGTTTTCGTGCGGACAAAATAGCTTTAGATGCTCCTTGCCCCAACTGTGGTGCGGAAGCTTCGTTTACTGAGCCAAGAGATTTTAATCTGATGTTTGAAACAACTATGGGCCCAGTTAAAGATGAAGGCTCAACTGTTTACTTACGTCCTGAAACAGCTCAAGGTATTTTTACAAATTTTTTAAATGTGCAAACGACCATGCGAAGAAAGCTTCCTTTTGGAATTGCGCAAATTGGAAAAGCATTTAGAAATGAAATAACTCCAGGGAACTTTATTTTTAGAACTCGTGAGTTTGAACAAATGGAAATGCAATATTTTATTAAGCCTGGTACGCAAGGTGAGGCGATGGAGAAGTGGAAAGAGATCCGCTTTCAATGGCATGTTGATCAAGGTTTGGACCCTAAGAAATTGCGTTGGCATGACCATGGAGAAGATCTTGCTCATTATGCGGACTCTGCCTTTGATATCGAATATGAATTCCCTATTGGTTGGGACGAAATGGAAGGAATCCACTCACGAACTGACTTTGACCTAGGAAGGCATGAAGAATTTTCTGGAAAGAACTTGCATTATGTCGATCAAGCTGATGGAAATAAAAAGTACATTCCTTATGTTTTAGAAACTTCAGTGGGATGTGATCGTCATATTCTTGCACTTTTATGTGATGCTTATCGAGTCGAAAATCCAGGCACAAAAGAAGAAAGAACTGTACTTGGCTTTAAACCAAAAGTTGCTCCAATCAAAGTGGCGGTATTACCACTTATGAAAAAAGCACCATTAGAAGAGAAGGCAAGGCCAATTTTTGAGACTCTTTTGAAAAAATATAAATGTGAATATGATATCGCTGGTAATATTGGAAAGCGTTATAGAAGACAGGATGAAATTGGAACACCGTACTGTATTACAGTTGATTATGACACGCTAGAAGATGAGTCGGTGACTATCCGTGATCGTGACACGATGGCACAAGATAGAGTTAAGATTGCTGAGGTTGAGTCTTATATTCTAGGCAAGCTTGGCTTTTAGTTTAGCATTCAAATTAAATTGAAGCATATCGTTAAGCTCCTGAGATTTCAGGAGCTTTTTTTTTGCGATCTATGTGGACGTTTCACCTATGGTAAACGTAGAATACTGGCGTAAAACAAGACAGACAAAGGAATTTGATATGACTAATAAATGGGTTTACAGCTTTAGCGCTGAAAATACTGAAGGTAATAAATCAATGAAAGATTTATTAGGGGGAAAGGGAGCAAACTTAGCTGAAATGTGCGGTTTAAAGTTACCGGTCCCTCCTGGTTTTACCGTTTCCACTGAAGCTTGTATTGATTATTATAATCAAAAAGAATCTATTTCTGATGAAATTAAGTCACAAGTAGCACAGGCTCTGGCCGAAGTTGAGAAAATTTCGGGTAAGAAGTTTGGTGATACTTCTAATCCACTTTTATTTTCTGTTCGTTCAGGGGCGAGAGTTTCTATGCCAGGTATGATGGATACCGTTTTAAACTTGGGGATGAACGATGAAACTGTTGTCAGCATGGCCACGCTTACAGGTAACGCAAGATTTGCTTGGGATTCTTATAGAAGATTTATTCAAATGTTTGCCAATGTTGTTATGGGAGTGAACACTTCTATTTTGGAGTCTCAATTAGAAGATTTAAAAGAGGCACGTGGTTATGAACAAGATACAGATTTAGATGCAGACGACCTTAGAGAATTGGTTGATGTTTATAAGCAAGTTTTAATAGAAGAATATGGAAAAACATTTCCACAAGATCCAATGGAGCAACTTTGGGCCGCTATAGGTGCCGTTTTCGGTTCTTGGAATAACCCACGTGCGATGAAATACCGTCAGATGCATGGCTACCCTCATGATTGGGGAACTGCTGTTAATGTTCAATCTATGGTTTTCGGAAATACTGGTGAAGAATCAGGTACGGGAGTTTGTTTTACTCGAAACCCTTCAACTGGGGAAAAGATTTTCTTTGGTGAGTACTTAATGAATGCTCAAGGTGAAGATGTTGTTGCGGGAATTAGAACTCCAGCCCCAATTAATGAGAACAGTAAAAATGAATCTAATAAAGACTTGAAGACTTTAAAAGAAGTTATGCCTACTGCTTTTGCTGAGCTTGAAGATATTTATCATAAGTTGGAAGAGCACTATAAAGATATGCAGGATATTGAGTTTACCATTGAGGATAAAAAACTTTATATCCTTCAAACACGAAATGGTAAAAGAACGATTAATGCAGCTTTAAAAATTGCGATCGATCTGGTTAATGAGGGGCTTTTGACGGAAGATGAAGCTGTGATGCGAATTCAACCGGAAGAGTTAGATAAACTTCTTCACCCAAGGCTTGATCCTAAGGCAGATAAAACCTTGTTGGCCACTGGCCTTCCGGCTTCTCCAGGAGCGGCTTCTGGGCAAATCGTTTTTGATTCAGATACTGCGCAAATTTGGGCCGATAAAAAGAAAAATGTTATTTTGGTTAGACAAGAAACAAGTCCAGAAGATATTGGTGGGATGAATGCTGCTGAAGGTATTCTTACGGCCAGAGGTGGGATGACTTCTCACGCGGCTGTTGTTGCCAGAGGTATGGGGAAACCTTGTGTTGCTGGTTGTACCGCTCTTCAGATTCATGAACAAAATAAAACCTTACGTATTAATGGGAAAGAGTTTCAAGAAGGTGATTATTTAACTTTTGATGGTAGCTCTGGTGAAGTTTATGATGGAGTTGTTCCAACTATTGACGCTGAGATTTCTGATAACTTTGCAACCTTTATGGTGTGGGCAGATAAAATAAGAAGGTTGAAAGTAAGAACCAATGCTGATAATCCACATGATTCAAAAATCGCTTTAGACTTTGGAGCTGAAGGAATTGGTTTATGTCGAACAGAGCATATGTTCTTTGCTCCAGAAAGAATTTTAGCAGTAAGAGAAATGATCTTTGCTACATCTCAAGAAGAGAGAAAAGTTGCTTTAGATAAACTACTTCCATTTCAGAGAAGTGATTTTGAAGGCATTTTCAGAGAGATGAAAGGATTACCTGTTAATATTAGATTACTAGATCCACCTTTACATGAATTCTTACCGCATAAAGAAGCTGAGATTGTAGAATTAGCAGGTGTTTTAGGAGTAGAGAAAAAAATTGTAGAGCAAAGACAGCATAGTCTTCATGAATTCAACCCTATGCTTGGGCATAGAGGCTGTCGTTTGGGTATCACTTATCCAGAGATTTATAAAATGCAAGTAAGAGCAATAATGGAAGCAGCTTTAAACGTTAAAGCTGAGGGAGGAGACGTTATCCCTGAGATTATGATTCCTTTAATTGCAACGGCAAAAGAATTAGAAATTCTTCTAGAAGAAGCTCGCGAAGAAATTAAAGCGGTATTCGCAGAGAAAAATTCTGAAATAAAATATAAATTAGGAACTATGTTAGAGTTACCAAGAGCTTGTATTACTGCCAATGAAGTGGCCAAAGTGGCACAATTTTTCTCTTTTGGTACTAATGACCTAACTCAAACCACATTTGGTCTATCCAGAGATGATTCTGGTAAGTTTTTACCAATGTATGAAGCAAGAGGGATTTTACCAAGAGATCCATTTGTAAGTATCGATCAAGAGGGCGTTGGCTTTCTCGTTGAGCACGCAGTAAGAACTGGGAAAGCAGAAAATTCTGAACTTCACTGTGGGATTTGTGGAGAGCATGGTGGTGAGCCTGAGTCTGTCGATTTTTGTCATCGAGTAGGACTTGATTATGTTAGTTGTTCTCCGTTTAGAGTTCCAATTGCGAGGCTAGCAGCTGCACAAGCGGTGATAAGAAATAAATAATGCAAGAATATATCAGTAAGGCCCAAGAATTAGTTTTAGATTCTGCTAGCGATGGGGTGGCGGTGGCCTTACTGAATTTTAAAGAGCATAAATTTGAATGTTTTGAAATACTGGCCTGTGATGTCAACAGGGAAACACCTCAAATCTATTTTGATCTTGCGAGTCTCACTAAGCCTTTAACAAATTCTTTTATTAAAATCGCTGAGAAAATAAAGGGAGAGGAGTTTGATCTTCTGCTCAATCATCGAGCAGGTCTTCCCGCTTGGGGGTTGCTGTCAACTTCAGATTGGAAAGAGCAAATTTTAAGTTATCCAGTAAAAGCGTCTGAGACCTTGTATTCCGATTTTTCTGCTTTAAGGTTCATGCTGGAAGTAGAGAAGTTGAAGGGAAAAGATTATAAGGAACTTGCCTTTAAAAATCTTAATGAAGAAATAAAGTTTTGGATGGACCTCGATGGTAATGAAATTTGTCTGCAAAATGGCTATTATCATGGCCGACAGAATGTAGGGATCGTACATGATCCAAATGCTTTTAATCTGAAAACCTTTATGAGTCATGCTGGCTTATTTGGAACGATTAGTGGCGTCGCTGAGGCATTAATAAGCTTTGATAAAGAATTCAGTATGTTAAAGCATATGTATAAATTGTTGAATTCGCGTGAGTATCGTTTTGTTGAAGGCTTTGATACCGTAGAAAACCCTGAGAATACCCTCGCTGGTAAAGGTTGCTCGAAAAACACCTTTGGGCATTTAGGTTTTACAGGGACCTCGTTTTGGATTGACACTGAAAAAGAAATTGGCCATATCATATTATCTAATGCGACCAAGCACCATTGGTACGATAAAAAAGAGCTAAATGCTTTTCGCAGGATGATAGGTGAGATGGCTTGGCGGCAAGCTTAAATACAGAAATACCAGGAGCTTGGTAATGAAACTATTGCTTATTATATCCTTTTCATTTTTTATTAATTTAAATTCTTTTGCTCTTTCAGTTATTAGTGATCTGGATGACACTTTAAAAGTTACGAATGTTAAAAATTTTTTAGCGGCAACAAGAAATGCTCTTTTTAGTAAAAAAGCTTTTGGAGGAGTACCTTCGTTATTAGAAGAATTTTCTACTTACACTACAGATCTGTATATTGTTACGGCCTCGCCTAAATTTCTTAATTCACCTGTAAGAAAATTCTTACGTCACAACAAAATTGACACCAAAAAAGTCGTATTGAGGAATCTAATCAGTGAGCGCAATAAGAAACAGTATAAGATTGAGAGCATTAAAGGAATTTTAGAGGCAACGGATAATGAGACATTTATCTTGATTGGCGATAATACAGAACTAGATGCCGAGATTTACCTTGAGATTAAACGGCAGTACCCCGCCAGAATAGCTCAAATCTATATAAGAAAAATAAAAGATACAAAAATGAGTAAAGAAGTTATACCTTTTTATACCGTCTTTGATATCGCTTTATCTGAATTTATTGCCGGAAGAATGAATGAAGTTCAGGTTTATCAAATGGCCAATCCTATTTTGGAAGATTCGGGGTTAGTTGACTATCTTCCCTACTTTGCTTTTTGTCCCAAGATGGAATCAGACTTTCGCACTCAACAATTCTCACCCTTGAACGAGCTCAGCTTACAAGTTCGCACCAAAATAATTTCATACTGCTCAGCTAGGTTTTAATTTTTAGATTTTCCCTTTTTGCTATAAGTACTGATTTCCTTTATTATATTAGTTGAAAAGGATAAGAAAATGAACTTAGAGAATATGCTAAGCGGGGATGGCCTTGCGAGTAAGCGGGAACAGATAAAGAAGATATTTTTTTACCGCATATGTGGTACTGGAATGGGGGCCTGTGCCTGCCTGGCCAAGGAAGCTGGTTATGAGGTTGCCGGGGCAGATCTCAGCTATTCTCCTCCCATGAGTACTTACCTTGAGTCTCAAAAGATTACCCTGCTTTCTTTAGATAGTTTAACAAAAGAGGATGTTCAAGAATATGATCTTGTCGTTGTTGGAAAATCTGTTCCCAGAAACAGCGATTATGCAAAATTT
>JBFEUX010000144.1:0-7598 GCA_041547255.1 Bacteriovoracaceae bacterium | reverse complement strand
CTAGCGTTCCTTGTCCCCAATATTCTTTTTCTATAATTGTATCTCCACTAAAAATACCTCTATGGCCATTGGTGTTTAATTCAACAATTGTTGAAAATCCTCGGACTTTTTTTTCTTTTTTATCAAAAAGTAAAAAAGCCGCATCTTTTTCATTTAGATCTTTTATAAATTGTTCTTTACTTACATTATTGTAGTATTTGTTAAAGACACTAAACATCTCCGAAATTTGTGATTCTGAAATATTTTCTGTTTTTAGAGTTTTATAAAATAGTTTCTTGTTCATTAAATTTACCTTCGTTTAGCATCTTATTTATGTCTATAGAGTATTCATCTTGTGTGGCCTTACTAGTCCCATATCCCCACTCGCAGGTTTGTTGTTTCTCTGTGTGTTGTACAAATTTTATGATAGGGAAGTCTTCTTTTATGGGAGTTTTAAAGTTAAAGTTGATTGTTTTAAATACTTCGGTGTCACCTTTTGCAAAATAATTACCTACAACTCTTGTCGCTCTTAAAACTATGGAATTAAATATTTTACCCCATAAACCTTTTCTTTTCTTTGTTAACAAAATGGTTTGTCCCTCTGCTTGTCCTTCGGAGTTACTTCGGATGGCAAACATAATATAAAAGTGGAGAAAATCCGGTCCCAGGGTCACCGTCCCAGTCGTTGAATTGTGGTAGCAAAGCGAGTAGGTTAGAGCTCCCTTATAAAACCTTCCAATAAATTTTGTTAAAATAGAATTGCTTGGGACTCTCGTTGTGTTAGAGAATTCAATTGTATTACTGTCGATAATACTAGGTTCTAAATTTAATTTAACTGGTAGCTTGTGCACACTTGCAAAGTGATGAGCATCAATTGCATTAATCATCATTACATTAGGGTGGCATTCTTTAATATAAGGTTTTCCTAACATATAATCTGTTTCAATATTTTTTAGCTCTGGAGCATAAGGAAGTCCTCTTTTCGCCTTTTCTCCTGTCCAGATCCAAATTAAGCCAAATTGTTCCTCTGTTGGATAAGCTGTAATTTTTGCGTTAACACCTTTCGTCTGCTTTCGACAAGGGATATCAGTTAATTCACCGTCCTCATTAAATCTCCAATGATGAAAAAAACAACGAAGCTGATTGCCTTCGACATTTCCCTCTGCCAAGTGCGCCCCCATATGCGGGCAAAATGCATCGAGAGCTCTAACTTTTCCATCCTGGCCGCGATAAATGGCCAGTTTTTTTCCCATAATTTCAGCGTGGATGACCTTACCTTTTTTCAGCTCTTTCGACTGCAAGGCCCAATACCAGCCTTCAATAATGGCCGTATTGTTGTTGAATACTTTTGTGTTCTCTAAGCTGTTCATACCTTCTCACCCAAATAAATTGCCTAGCTTTTATACATATGCCTGGCCTTTGTACAAAACAAAGCTGTTTTGTCTGTTTTTTAAGTACTATCGTTTTATAGAGCAATATAGATGCCAGTTCTCTTGTTCCAAAAAAACTCATTTTTTCAGTTAAATAGAACCTAAAAATAAATATTTAGAGCTTAACCTTGACGTGCGCAAATCACATACCATCTTAAAGTTTGAGGATAAATAAAAGGAGTCTGGTATGAACAAATTTGATAAGGTAGTAACTGGAGCACTTGATATTGCCCAGTCTAAGGCGATGGAACTGCAAAACACAGAATTGGCGCCTGCACACCTTTTATACGGACTGGTAACTAACCCCAGCTCCTATGCTCATAAGGCCTTAAAAACCGTGACCGAGCAAATTTCAGGGATTATGGAGCGCCTACCCAGATCTAGCTCTGCTGTAAATATTGAACAAATTAGACCAAGTGCGAATTTAAGTTCTTGGTTAACTCAGGCAGGTGGCCATGCCGCTCAAGCTGGAAAACAAGAAATTAGTGAGAAAAACCTACTAAGATTTCTACCTAATATCTTTCCTAATTTAGATATCGATTACTCTCAACTTAATAATATGGATGAAGATGAAACTGAGATTCCTAGCTTTCTTATTGATTTAAATGAGAAGGCCCAAGCAGGGAAATTAGATCCCGTTATCGGACGAACCAAAGAGATTCGCGCCGTGATGGAAATCCTGGGACGTAGATCAAAGAATAACCCTGTGCTGGTTGGACCTGCAGGTGTAGGTAAGACAGCAATTGTAGAAGGTTTGGCCGAAGCGATCGTGAAGGGGAATGTTCCAGATGTTTTAAAAGGAAAAACCGTGTACTCCATGGAACTAGGATCGCTTATTGCAGGGACCAAGTACCGCGGAGAATTTGAAGAAAGAATACAACATTTACTCAAGTTTGCCAGGGAAGGCGCGGGACAATACATAATCTTTATCGATGAAATTCACCAAATCATTGGAGCTGGTAAGACTGATGGGGCAATGGATGCAGCAAATCTATTGAAACCAGCTCTGTCTCGAGGAGAGTTACACTGTATTGGTGCCACTACTGAGGATGAATTTCAAAAACACATTTTAAAAGACCCGGCGTTAGAAAGACGTTTTAGACAAGTTCCCGTATGGGAGCCAACCAAAGAAGACTCTATTGAAATTTTAATGGGGCTTAAAGATAAATTCGAGGGACACCATGGAATCAAAATTACCGATGATGCTATCTATAGTGCTGTCATGCTTAGTGATCAGTACATTACTGATAAAAATCTTCCCGACAAGGCAATTGATCTTATTGACGAATCCGCGTCGGCGTTAAAACTTTCTGCTGAGGCGATGCCAGCAGAGCTGGAAATGCTACAAAGTGAAATTCGCAATAAGAAAATTTTAGCTCAAGTTGAATCTAACAATGAATTAGAGGCAGAAGTTAAAGGCTTGCAGGCCAAGTTTGATGATGCTTATGTAAAGTGGGAACAAGACGTAAACGCACTTAAACGAGTAGGGGAAATCTCCTCTCGTTTGGACCGCTTGAAATTTGATTTAGAAAAAGCAGAAAGAGAACAAAATTATGAAGAGGCCAGTCGGCTGAAATACTCCTTAATTCCAGAAGTGGAAACAGAGTTAGCAAACTGTGGCCATACCTGGGAGCTTAATCGTGAGAACGTAGCTTCGGTTATTTCGCGCCATACAGGAATTCCAGTTGAAAAGATTCTTAAATCTAAGCAAGAAAACTTATTACATTTGGAAGAAGATCTTAAAAAACGTGTGTTTGGACAAGATGAGGCCGTACACGAAATTAGTGAAACACTGCTAGCAAGTTATGCTGGTCTTACTGATGAAACCAGACCACTTGGTTCCTTTCTACTGAAAGGACCTACTGGGGTTGGGAAAACTGAGACTGCAAAAGCACTGGCCGAGTACTTATTTGATAATGATCAGAATATCATTCGTTTAGATATGAGTGAATTTTCTGAGAAACATTCCGTGGCGAAATTAATTGGTGCGCCAGCTGGCTATGTTGGATATGACGATGGGGGAGTTCTCACAGAAGCAGTTAGAAGACGCCCTCACTCTGTCATTCTTTTCGATGAGATAGAAAAAGCGCATTCAGACTTTTCTGATATCCTGCTGCAAGTCTTGGATGATGGGCGCTTAACAGACAATAAAGGCCGCACAATAAATTTTAAGAATACCATCGTGCTTCTTACTTCAAACTCTAAAAATCCAGAATTGGATTTTAAGCCAGAGGTGCTGGGAAGACTCGATGGTGTGCTTACTTATAAATCACTGGATAAGTCCATTATGACAGATCTGGTGAAAAAACAAATCAAGCTGCTAGAGCAAAGGGTGAAAGGTCAAAAATTTACTGTTAACTTCAGTGATGAGGCCATTAATCATATTGCTGAGCTTGGCTACGATGATACATATGGCGCTAGACCGCTTTCAAGTGTTTTTTCGAGACTTGTCATACGACCCCTCTCAAAAATGGTTTTAGCTGGAAACATGGAAGACAAAGCTATCCAGGTCAGTGTCTCGGAAAACAATATAGTGTTCTCCTAATAGAACGCTTCTCTCTCAGAGGTTTCGCCGCTCACCCTTCCTGTGGGCGGCCCCTCATTAAGGTGCCCATTAAGGTGCCAGGCACCTTTTGGTAACGGCAGGGCGTTATTCAAACCAATAATTAAATTCTGCTTGTAGGATTTTCTTGGTTTCTTCATTCCAGGGATTGCCATCAAGGGAGATAAGAGTTAGCTCTTTCCAGCTTTTGATTTGTTTTGCACTAAGGTTAGTGAGTTTATTACGGTCTAGATAAAGTTTTCTTAGATTAATCAGGTTAAATAGTTTTTCATCTAAAGCTTCTAACTGGTTATCAGATAAATTTAATGACTCCAGACTTTCGATATGTTCCAGGTTTAGTGGGACATTATCTAATTTGTTTTTTGTGAGAAGTAATGTTTTAAAAAAGGTATGACTTCCAACTTGCAAATCAAAGCGCTCAATATGGCAACCACTTAAACTCAAAGTTTCAAGTTGAGGTAAACAAAGTAGCTCGGCAGGTATGGTCTTTAATTCAGGCGACGTTATGTAAAGCGTTTTTAATTGTTTAAGCTCTGCTATTTGTCCTGGAATAAGATCAAGTTTTTTAGATTGTATATAGAGTGTATCTAAGTTAATTAAATTAAAAAGCTCAGGGGGTAAACTACTAGTGCTTACAGTAAGCTTTAAGCTGGTAGCGTCCTGGATATTCTCTAATGCCTTTTTTAGATTTTTATATAAGGCCATAGATTAATCCAGTTGGTTGGTTATCCCTAAAAAGTAGAGGATACTGGTCATCGTTCCATGACTCATATGTTGTTGGGCATTTTGTTTGACGATTTCCTTGGCGTGAAAAGCAATTCCTAAGCCTGCTTTTGCCAGCATGGGCAGATCATTGGCCCCATCTCCAATGGCCACAACTTGTTCTAATTGAATTTGTTCCTGTTGTGCAATCAGCTCCACTAGCATGGCCTTCTTTTCAGCATTAACAATAGAGCCTTTAACTTTTCCCGTGAGTTCCCCATTTATGATTTCCAATTCATTAGAGAAGGCGTAATCAATTTTCAGCTCTTCTTTAAAGGCATTGGCAAAATAGTTAAAACCACCAGAGATGATAGCAGTTTTATAACCAAGTTTTTTTACGGTGTTAATGAATTTTTCAACCCCTTCTGTGAGGTTTATATCTTTTTTTATAGAAGCAAGTTCAGATTCTTTCATCCCCTTAAGTAGGGCCACTCGCTCGGTAAGAGACTCATTGAAATCGATTTCACCATTCATCGCACGTTCGGTGATTTCATGCACTTGATCTCCAACTCCATGGCGCTTGGCCATTTCCACAATAACTTCTGACTGAATAAGAGTAGAGTCCATATCAAAAACGATAAGTCTTTTGTTACGTCGCCAGACATTGTCTTTGAGTAAGGCCATATCAGTGCTGTGTTTGTTGGAAATACTAATCAGATCTGTTTTTACTTTATCCCAGTCAACATTAGGAGTTTGGGCGAGGGCAGTAATCTCCAGAGAGATCAGACCATTATCAGAAACATTATCTATGTCTTGAATATTAATATCATTTTCAGCAAGAGTGGCCGCAATGTCTTGTAAAAACTCGGCGGTAATTTGGTTTAGGGAAACGCAACTAAGAATATAGCGATCAGTGTGAGGAGCTACTTCCATTCCATTGTTTAAAATTTTGTACTCTAAAATCATGCCGATTTTTTCAGCGGTATTAATCAGGTCATTGAGTAGTGGAGAATTTTCGGAATCAACACTGGCCTGGATTAAAAAACTTAATGAGAGAAGGCCATGAGTAATAGATTGCCCAATATCTTCTAATACCCCATGATGACTACTTATACATTTCATGAGCTCAGCAGTGATCCCCGGATGATCGGGCCCTGAAACTGTAACCAATAGTAGTTTGTTTTCCATTACAATACTAAATACCCATCGAGGTTTGCTTGGGTTCCTTTCTCTTCAATTTCAGTTTTTGAATCATATTATAAGTATAGTGGGTGGCAGACCATATTGAAAGAAATGTAGCAATATATATCAAAGCTTCACCTAGCAGTGGGATAGGTATATACATCCAGTTTTCATTGGCCATAAGTAGCGGGATACCTACCATTTGAGTTGCAGTTTTCCATTTACCAATATTGTTTACGGGAACTTTAACTCCTTCATTCATTGCTAGCAGGCGAAGAGAAGTCATATACATTTCACGTAGAACCAAAATGATGACAACGATTGCTGGAATTCGACCTAAAGCTTGTAACATAACCAGTGAAGATACAGTTAAAAATTTGTCTGCTATCGGATCTAAGAAAGATCCAAAAACAGTTACAATATTTCTTTTGCGGGCAATATATCCATCAAAAAAGTCAGTGATTGAAGCCAAAGCAAAAATCCAACCCGCGGCCCAACCTAAATTGGCCTTATGACTTTCAAACAAATTTATTTTAGTATCTGCAAGATAGAGTAATGCTAAAACCAGAGGAATGAGGACAATTCTAAAGAGCGTTAACCTGTTGGGCAGGTTGTCAATCTCAAGATCGTTAATATTTGGCTGAGTGGACATATTAAAACCCTATCATATTAATCTGCATATAAATATACTATTTGCCCTCTTATTTATTGAAAAGTAAAAAAGTATAATGGAAGTTGATTAGCAAAGGATATGTAATGACTCGCCATTTAAATCTAGTGAAAAGTGATTTCGAACATCTCGAAAAAAGAATTCTTCCCCGTTTTCCCTTTTGTTTTTTAACCTTTAAGTCAAGTACTGAAGGTCCCCATGTATTCGAGGTTAAGGACATTTCCCATTCGGGTATGCAGCTGGGCTTGAAGCTGGGGCAGCACCAATTAAAAGAGGATGACACTGTTCATGGTTTTTTACATTGGGGGGGAAGAGAATTAGAAGTTACCGGAAATGTGAAGTGGCAAACAGAACAAAGAATTGGAGTCGAGTTTTCTGGTCAAGCCTCTAGCCGCTCTGAGGTTGATGAGTTTTTAGAGCTGCAAAAAGTGGCCAGGCTAATGAAGCCAGTGCACAAATTGGACTATGGCGTCGAATTTCCTAACAATCTTAAATACTGGTTACGGGCAGATGGCCCTGTTGAAGTGTTCATTTGGCAACATAATGATCACGAAATGTCCCGTTTTCAGATTCTTATGATGGAAAACTTTGTCGAATGGGGTGACGGTATAGGTCTTAAAACTGCTCGTGTTATATCTAAACGAAATATTGACACGCCTTTGATTAGTGAGGATGAAGTGGTCTTTAAATTCGATGAAGCTCTGGATGAAGATAAAATAGCAAAGGCCAGAGAGTTAGTTGAGCACTTAAATCAGGAGTTAACTTCAGCCGATGTGATTAGTTTTATCAAAATGAAACTTGGTATCTAAAATATTGAATATCTAATTAGAGCGCGCTAGAATCTGAAAAAAATTTTCAAAGGAAGCTACGTGAATAGAAATTTAGCCTTAGAATTCGTAAGAGTAACAGAGATGGCGGCCATCGCTTCTGCCCGTTTGATGGGAAGAGGTGATGAGAAGGCTGCTGATAAAGCTGCAGTAGACGCTATGCGTGCTATGTTAGATTCGGTTGACTGTGACGCTACAGTTGTTATTGGTGAAGGGGAAAGAGATGAAGCCCCGATGCTTTATAT
>JBFEUX010000279.1:0-3409 GCA_041547255.1 Bacteriovoracaceae bacterium | reverse complement strand
TATCTGTGGAAATATATACCTCACAATTGGTCCCGTGCTTTTCTCTACGGAGAGAATTGTATTAAATGAAATAAAGGCCAGAGGAACTCAATATGTAAATGAAGTTGCCAGGGCCAATGCTATCCATTTAAAGAGAGGTGATTTACAGCGAATTGATACTTTGTTTATGGATAAATTACAAAGCGAGGGGGTTGAATCATATGAGCTATTTGATATGGAAGGTAGAATCTTAAGGCCAGCTTCGAAAATTGATACCTATTCCAATGACGCTTTCTCAAATAAAGCAAAAAATATATTTAAACAGACTGGTAAATATGATTTAACGTATTTTCAAGAACTAGGGAATAATACTGTCGGTATTGCAAAAACCTTAATGGTTGGAAACCTTGAAACAGGTCAGAATGAACCTGTGGGGATCATTGCAATTAAATTTCAGCCGGAGTCCATGACTAAGTTTACCACAATGAACAGTACCGCGTATCTGAAAGCATTGGTTTACACCACAATATATGGAGTGCTCTTTTTTGGATTTATTTATTATTTGACCACCAGGCCATTTGAAGAGATGAGAATGCAAGCCGAAGAAGTTATGCGCGGGAAACGAAAAGATCTGGAAAGTAAAACGATGTTTATTGAAATGAATCCGCTGCGTAATACTTTTAATACGGTATTGCAGAAAAATAGGGAACTTAGTAATGAAGACGTAGGTGATTTTGCCGAAATTGAAGATGACAGTTCATATGTTGCAATATTTAAAGAAATTATGGCAGGGACAGATGGAGCTGCAATGATTTTAAATTCGGATAAAAATGTAGAGCATATTAATGAAGCCGCTTCAGATCTAACTGGTATGAGAGAAAATCTTATACAGGGTGAAAATATTTTGGATTGTGCGAGAAATGAAGGGTTTGCAGGTACATTGATAAAACTTTGTGATGATTCTGCAAATAACAATGGAACATTACAAAGTGATTTTTACGAGTTGGAAGGTGATCCTTATGTGATTAATGTTGTCTCACTGATGGGAAAGGATAACTTTGCAAAGGCATATTACATAACCTTCTATAGGGAGAAATAATGGCCAGTGCTGTTAAAATATATAATCACTTTGAAACACCCAGAGTTGAAGGGGTGTATCACAGGCTTATATGCTTAACAGGAGATGATAAGGGTAAGGCATACTTCTTACTGGGTAAACGTATTGTGCTCGGAAGATCTGAAAAGTGTGATGTTACTGTTTTAGATTTGAAGTCATCCAGAGAGCATGCTGAAATTATATTGGTTGGAAATGACTATATTTTAACTGATTTACAAAGCCAGAATGGAATTATGGTTAATGATCTTAAAGTTAAGCAGCATACCTTGGCAGATGGAGATAAAATTATAATAGGGAAAACGGTTTATAAGTTTTCAAGAGTTGAAGTAAAGGATGTAAATAAAAAGAAGAAAGCAGCTGCGAAAACATTACAGAAAGTTGATGATGGTTTTTATGATAAACAAGAGAAAGAACCACAAAATAAAAGGCTGACACTAACGCTTAGTCTCGTTATTTTATTGGCCTTAGTTATTCTTTTTGCTGACGACTCAGGTGATGGTGTTACAAGAAAACAAGGGCGGCGAACAACAACAGTTAGAGAAATCGATGAGTCATTTCTTAGAGCAATAAAGAGTAGGAATTTAAAAGACAAAAAAACAAAAGAGAAGTTGGCAAAATATATCAAAAGAGGAAGAAGGGAATATCGAGAAGGAAATTATTTTAGAGCAATTAGTCAGTTTGAAAGTGCGCTACAGATTTTACCTAATGACTCATTAGCTAACTTTTATTTACGTAAAGCGAGAGAGAAGTTGGATGAGCAAATTGAAGATTACTTTAGTAAAGCGATTAGAGATGCGGATGCTGTTAATTATGCGAAAGCGGTAACTTCATACTGTGCTGTTATTAGATTATTGAATAGATATAAAACAGATGAAAGATATAAAACGGCGAAAGAAGGAATTACCAATTTAGAAAAGAAAATGGGTATGGAAGAAGGGGAAATCGTCTGTGTTGAAGAGGATATGGGCTTATAATGCAAATTAAAGTGCAACTAGAAAAAAAACCACTTTATGATGTCTCCATTTTGGATGAAGATCTCCAAAACGGGGGAGAGCTATTTATTGGACGTGAGTCTGACTGTCATATTCAGCTAGACTCACCTCAAGTCAGTCGTTATCACGCTAAGCTTAAATTTATAGATAATCGCTTAAATCTGGAAGTTCTCTCTGACTATGGTGGCGTCAAAGTCAATGGAAATGAGGTTACAAAAATATCTGTTGCTGAAGGCGACAGAATCCAGTTGGGGGATTATGAAATTGATTTACGGGAAGTACCCCAGCTGAATTTTAATAATGTAGATAGCCCGCAGGGACCACCTGAGTTGTCAGATAACGTTTTAGACTCTCTGGATGAAGCGCCTGGCCTTATCATCGATGAATCAGTCGATGAATTGAGTAAGGAGTCAATTGAGAAACCTGGCGGTTTTGACGTGGAAGAAGATTTATTAAGTGAGGAGAATGAAGAAACTCCAGATTTAGATGGATTAGATGATTTTTCTGAGGAGCCAGCTAGTATGGTATCCAATCTTGAGTTCACTGAAGCTGGGGAATTAGCAGCTCCTGAGCTAGAGAGTGAAGAAGTAGAAGAAAATGCTAGTGAACAAGAAAATGAATTCTCTAATAGCTCAGAGATAGAAGATCAGTCTGAGATGGATACAGAAGGCTTCAGTGCAAACTCTGATTTTGGAAATGAGTTTAATCAGGATGGTCTTGCGGATGATGGGTTTGCTGATGATGGATTTGGAGATCATAGTGATGGTTTTCAAGAAGACTCCGGAGATGCAACGCAGGTCATGCAATCCTTTGCAAAATTTAGCCTTAAGCTTTTTGGTGAATATGCTCCCTTTGATCGATTTACGCTAGAAGATAAAGAGACCTTCATTGGTAGAGATACGGAAAAATGTAAAATTGTTCTTAATGATCCAGAGGTTTCCAAGGTACATGCTGTTATAAAAAAATCGTTAGCAAGTTGTACTTTAGAGGATCTTGATTCTGCCAACGGTATTATTTTTAATGGGGAAAGAGTTAATAAAGCAGAGCTTTCAAAAGGGGATGAGTTTGTCATTGGTGATACCTCTTTCACTTTTGATGTTTCTTCCGACTTACTTGAGGCGGAAAAAGGTATCTTGATGCCTGTTGAGGATAATCAAGAGGTCGAAATTGAAGAAGTGATTGAAGAGGAAGTTGATTTTGACGCCTTTGATGACGAAGATGATGCTCTAGCAGGTGAAGCTGAAAAAGAAAAAAGTATTATAAAACAGATAATGAAAGACCCCAAGAAAAGGCGTATTGCTATATATGCGGGTGTTGCATT
>JBFEUX010000179.1:0-6402 GCA_041547255.1 Bacteriovoracaceae bacterium | reverse complement strand
GTAGCTCCTTTAAGGTAGCAATGCCATTATCTGTTAATAGTTTTAGAAACTCTTCTCTTATCATTAAAATTCTTCCTGTGTCTAACAGATCGGAATTCCATAGGAGATATTTATATCTATGCTAGATTCCAGAAACTTAAGGCATATTTTGCTTGTAGTTTGAGCATTTCCAGACCGTCTTTGTACTCTATTTGTGAATTGAAAAATAATTGCTGATGATGCTCAAGATTATAATTTAAATCCCAGAACTTAAAAGTTCCATGGAGAGGAGGAGTGAAACAATAATCTCTCGTGCAAGTATTAATGACCAATGTATCTGCTTTCTTATTATTAAGCTCCATTGCAATCGAACTTAGATTATTTTTTTTACGAGAGAATTGTTGATAAGAAAGATCTAGCTCTTTCAAAATAAGAATTAAAATTTCTGCCATTGTTCCATCACCTAATAAATAGACCTTAGTAATTTCCTCATCTATATACTTTTTTAAGATCTCTCTAGCAGCAAGCATATCTGTATTTGTTCCAACGACATTATT
The DNA here is from genome assembly GCA_041547255.1 of Bacteriovoracaceae bacterium. Lineage (GTDB taxonomy): Bacteria > Bdellovibrionota > Bacteriovoracia > Bacteriovoracales > Bacteriovoracaceae. Next base: position 5,866 of record JBFEUX010000179.1, on the reverse strand, counting down.
TTCGCTAAATGCAAGAGCGTTAATGGCCTGCAATCCACTAGGCTCCAGACTAGATACTTTTTTCAAAAAGAATTTTTTATATGGGGAAGTTATACTAACTCCCTGATAGCTTTCTTTTAATTGCGGCAATGTTGGTATCTTTGTTTCATTTTCACAATCCAAAAGATCATATTGCACAGATCTCTTTAATAGCTTTTCGTACATTTGCTGGGATTTGGAATGTGCAATATTTTTCCCAATTAAGGCCAGCTTAATTTCATTACGCTTTCTAAAAAATTCTTGCGCGATGGTTTTGTCTTTTGATATTTGCGAGCTAAGGACCTCAAGTGATTCGAACTTTTGCTCATTTCTTATTTTTTTTATAAAACGAACTTCAACTTCTTTACCGTATATATCTTGATCAAAATATAAAATATGTGTTTCAAAGCTAATTTGCTCAGTTGCATCTACCGTAGGATTTTTTCCGATATTTGTTATCCCTTCGAATTGCTTACCGTCTATTAAAACCCAAGTTATATACACACCAAGATCTGGTAACAATTGTTCAGTGGACACATTCAAATTGATTGTAGGAAACTTTATTGTTTTACCAATTTTTTTACCAGAAACAACTTTGCCGATAACAGAAAATCTTCTTCCTAAATAATCTGGAACACTTTCTATATCGTCATGAATGAGTTTTCTAATCATCGAAGAAGAAACGAGTTGTTTTTTAACATAACAAGCTGCTTCCTCAAGTACCTCAATATCTGCAGTCTTTTTTATTGCTTCTTCAAGATCTCTTTTGGCACAATTTTTCCCCTTCCCCATTCTAAAGTCATGTCCGAGATATATAAGTTTCAAACCTTTCACTTGTAAAATAAAGTCATGTATAAAATCATTGGCCGCTAACTTCTGAATATCTTCATTAAAGTTTAGCTGTATAATATTGTCGATTCCCAGCTCTTCTAATTTTTGAAGCTTTTGTTTTTCGCTATCTATCAAAAAAGATTCATTTTTATGAAAAAATAAATAAGGGTGTGGTGAAAATGTGATGAGAACTTTTTTTAATTTTTTTTCTTCACAATACTTTGAAAAATTCTCAATTAATTTTCTATGTCCGAGATGTACTCCATCAAAATTACCAATAATCAGTCCATAGTGGCCTGCAGGCGTTTTATCATTAAATTCTTCAATGCTCGTAAATATCATTGTTGTGTTTAGCTTTTTCTAGCTCTTTAAAGTATTTCTTATTAATCTTTATATTTTTCTCTACCTTATTTTTGTCATAATCTCTATCTAAATCCTCTATTAATTTAAGAAAATACGTCTTTGCACTTGCACTGATATTCAGTTTATCTACCATTTCATTCATTTTACCACCATTACCAGTATTTAAAACCTTATGCAAACCAGCGTAACTAACCCCGTTTTTATAGATCTCATCAAAACTATTAGTCTCTCGCTTTATATTTCTTGGGAAAAATAAATAAACTATTCGTGTCATTATAAGTAGCAGTATCACCAATAAAATTACAAAGATCTGCTTAACATTATAAACGTAAGTGTTAAGAACTTTTAGAATTGGCTTAAAAGTGTATGTTTTTTCTTTTATAACAGGTGCTATAACATCAGAACGCCCCTCTTCTGCAGTAGCTTTCTTTTCAATCTTTTTCTTATCTGCCGGTCTTGCTCCCCCAACGACAATATCGCCTAACTTTAGCATAACTGTTTCATACTTCATGGTAGTAGGATCAAAGTATGACATTGGTATTTCTTTATTAGGAATTTTTACGTTCTCTCTTCCAAGATATGTGTAGCTAATTGTTTTTTCGGCCGAAAAATCTTTATTATTTACGAAATCAGAACTCTTTTCAAATTCTTCAAAACTAGGGTCAGTTATTATCATGGGCGCTTCAAATAACTCTAAAGCTCCTTTTCCCTTCACACGCAAAGTAATTTCAATTGGTTCATTGGCTATAAATTTGTTTTTGTTTATTTTCAAACTAAAATCATGTTTGCCAATAAGACCTGAAAATTGTGGAGGCATTCCTTCAAGTGGAAGTGGTTTGATTTCAACCGTCTGAACTTTACTTGAGGTGGTTTTTGTTAAAGGGCGTCCACCAAAACTAAAATCAAAATTAAACCCCCTTAAAGATTGTCTATTTTGATAGACAGCTCTCAGTGTAATGGGATCAACCTTGTAATCACCAGGCTTATCAGCAAAGACTTGTGCTGTATAAATTAATCTTCGAGCATATCTTTTGCCATCAACAACAACTCTCTCCGTTGAGGCCATCTCCTGATAAAATCGCTTGAGAAATTTATCCAATTTAGGAAATTTTTTTATCTCTGGGCTCTGTCTTATAACGATATTGTCCTGATAATAAATATAATAACGAATCAGGATAGATTCGCCCACATATGCACTCGTTTTATCTAATACTGCTTTGGCAAATACCTTTGGTGCTTGAACTGCGGTCTTCACAATATCAATTTTGAAGGTGGATTTTTTCAAGATATTGCCATCTATATTTACTGTAATATTTCGTAAAAACTGTCCCCCCGGACGTTTTGCAACCGCTGTATACCTATATATATGTTCTTTTTGAAAAATTCTTTTTGTTCCATAGATTTGAATTGTGGAGCTTGTTTCTTTGTCTCCGACTTCGATTATATCAATTCCTAATGGTTCAAAATCAACAATAGGATCCACGTCAGCTTTTGTTTTTATTCGAAACTCAATCTGAAACGGCTCATTTACCACCGGCCTTTCAGGCATAACCTTGATCTTAAAATCATTTGCTAAAACATTTATTGAAAAAAGACTTAATAAAATAACTAAAATCTTCATTACCAATCCTTTGTGCCACCAGCTTTACGCTTAGTAGTTTTTGCATCAATCATTTTTTTCTGTAGTTGATTATCATTATTCATTAGCTGTTTTAATTGCGCAGGTAATTTCTTTCGCCTTTCTTTTTTTTCTTTTTCAGACTCTTTAGTGCTTTCTCTTTTTTTGTCTTTTTCATCTTTACCACTAGACTCTTTTTTATTTTCTTTCTCTTTTCCGTCCTTACTATCTTGCTTATCTTTTTTATCTTTTTGCTCACCTTCTTTATTACCTTCTTGGCCTTCGCTTTTTTGACTATCTTCTTTATTTTCCGATTGATCGTCGCTTTTACTTTTACCTTTCTTTGACTGTTGTTGCTTAAGAACTTTAAGAATGTTTTTCTTTATCATATCATTCATATCTTCAGCACTCTTACTCGGATTAGCCTTATTATAATCCATTATTTCTTTATATTTATTAATGGCCTGTGGTACTTTATTTGATTTTAATAAAGACGTTGCATAATTGAATTGGTGAGGTGCAGTTTCTCCTGAAATATTATCTTTTAATACTTCCTCATACAGAGCAGCCGATTGTTCCGGAAAATTATCTTTCAGTAAGCTAGAAGCCAGGGCCAATTTACCCTCTCTATCTAAATTTCCGCCAGCAAATTTCTCTTCTAATTCGAGCGTCTTTTCCGACTTCACCGGCTCATCCGCTTCCATCGCGGGAACAGGTAACGGGGTTTTATTTTGGGCAAATGAAACCAAAGAAAACATTAATGTTATCACCATTACAAATATTATTCTTCTACCAAGTATGAATGATAGCGCTAGAAAAATCACAGCTGGCACCAATAAATATTGGGCATATACTGGCTTTATTCGAAAATCATTTTGTGAGTTTTTTACATCATGAATTTTATTAAAAAAGTTTAATATTCTTGTGGTTGGTAAAGAATATGAGGTAGCAATCCAATAATTATAATTTTTAATATTCTCATCCAGTGATTTAAAATATTTCTCATTTAATTTACTAATAACCACTTTCCCTTTATGTCTCTTATTCCCTGTTAATACCCCACGGTTATTTCGTAAGGGAATCGGCGCTCCCTTGGCCGTGCCAACCCCAACCATAACAACTGATATGCCTTTAGGTAAATTTAAAGCGATTCCTTCATCATTTTCTTCTCCATCAGTAAAAACCAGAATATTTCCTTCCGCTTCGCCATTAGCTGTTATAAAGTTCTGTACTGATTCCTTTATTGCGAATGCTAAATTTGTTCCACCTCTGCGCAAATCTAAATTTTTTAAACTATCTATACGGGCATCGATTAGATTGTAATCATCAGTAAAAGGAACTATCTTCTTTACCCCATCTGAAAAGACAGAAAGAGATATTTTGTGCCCAACTGCATTTTTAACAAAGTGCTTTGCTAGCAAAAGGGCTTTTTCAAATCTATTTGGTCGTACATCTTCAGCAAGCATACTTGCGGAATTGTCTATTAAGATAATCGTTTTTTGTTCGCTTACCTTTCCTGTTATTCTTTTTTCTGGTCCACGTAAGTCCAACAACCCTAAAAGTAGTAGAGAAACACCTATCAAATAAAGTATCGTTGATATTTTATGCCGGTAGCTTTCCTTAAAAAACCAGTGATCCTCAACCCACTGGAAAAATCTTGCGTTGGTTTTAAATACAAGAATACTGAAGATCACAATCCCCAATATTATCACCGGAAAATATTCTAAATGTTCAAAACTCATATTATTTCTTTCAACAAAAATCGTCTCATTAATTCACTGAGGAGCCATAAAAGAACTCCCCAAAACAAATATTTCATATACAATTCTTCATATACAATCTGACTTTGACTTTTAATTTTAGTCTTCTCCAACTTCTGAATTTCTTTAAGAATTTCACTAAGTCCATCTTCGCTACCGGCCATAAAGTGTTGACCACCAGTTATCTGAGATATTTCTTGTAATGTTTTGATATCTATCGAGCCACCAGGAATATTCTGATAATGTCTTTTTCCCATGGCATCTCTTCCGATAGGTAATTTCGCCTTAACCCGCCCTAAGCCTATCGTGTAAATCTTCATATTAAATTCTTTAGCAGTATGAGCCGCCTTAATGGGCGTCATTGAACCATAATTTTGCACACCATCTGTTAACAATATAATAACTTTGTTTTTAGTTTTGCTATTTTGTCCTCTCGCCACAGCTAGGGCCAAGGCATCACCTATATTAGTACCACTTCCTAAAAAACCTATTTTAATTTCGGATAGAACCTGATCCACTAATTGCGGGTCCGTAGTTAGTGGCAAGAGCGTAAAGACTTTCTCGGAAAACATAATTATCCCAAATCTATCCGTAGGCCTCAATCCAGCAAACTCACGCAACTTTTCTTTCGCCACTTCTAGTCTATTCGGCTTTAAATCTTCGGCCAACATCGATCTTGAGACATCAACCACCAAAAAAATATCATTTACCTCAATATTACTTGGAATGAATTTTAACGGCTTACGTGGACCAGTAAGTGCAAAAGCGATTAACAACCAACCAGTTAAGCCAAGAACAAAAAGCAGTATTCTAAAAACCCGATTAGATCTTTTTCGTTTATTTTTTGGCAATACCAATTGTGGCTTTTGCAGGACCTTAAAATAGTCCAAACTCCACAAGCCACCCGCAAATATTCCAAATATTGATGCCCAGACTGAACTATATTCCACGGCTAACCCTACAATCCTTAATTGAATCCAAACGTTTTTTAATTATATTCTCATCTTCGTCATGCCATTCTTTTTGATATTGAACAGCATCAAGTTCTCGTAAGAATTTTGTAAATAAACTTTCATCTACCTCCACCAGCCTAACAATCTCTTTACGATTGGCATAAATCTTCTCATACTCATTTCTACTGGCAGCATTTTTAATTAAGCTTACATACTCTCTTGCTTTTTTTATTCTTTGTACTTTTCTTCTTTTGTTTTTCTTATAAGTTTTAAAGCGTTTCTTCCCGAAATAAGCGACTGGTAGCAGAATTATTAATAATGCT
>JBFEUX010000336.1:0-2448 GCA_041547255.1 Bacteriovoracaceae bacterium | reverse complement strand
GAAATATTAATCTTCCCCTAAGACTTGATCTCGATAATAGACCTATGCAAGTCGTGTGCGGCCAGCATGGTAAAGAGGCTTATACTGAGTACGAAGTCATAAAAAGATTTCCAGACTCCACTCTCCTCCATTTTTACCCCCATACCGGCAGAACTCATCAACTCAGAGTCCATGCGGCCCATCAAGATGGACTTAATGCTCCCATTCACGGGGACGATTTCTATGGAACCAAGGCCAACAGACTTTGTTTGCATGCCTCAAGGATTGAGTTTGTTCATCCGTTGAGCAAAGAGAAAATGGTTTTTGAAATCCCAATAGAATTCTCCCCATACTTGTAATTCTTGCCAAATAGAAACAATTTATAAATTTGCTAAATCAATTAAGCGTGGAGGGTAACTTATCTTATAAGCTTTAGCTTAGGCCGGCCATTACTCAAACGAGCGAAAGGAATGATATCCTCCCAAAATTCCCTTTTTTGAAAGAACGATCTGCCACAAATTATTCGATCTGGCGCGAAAGCACCCTGCACAGGAAAGTAAATAATATTTCCACAGCCGGTAGAAGTCATCATCAAAATCTTCCTTTAAATGCTTCCAATTGCGAGCAAAATTGTCATACCAAGCAAGCAGTGTTTTATCATAATCAACACCAAAGTTATGCCAGTCCTCCACTACAAATATATTTTCTAAGGCCGAACTGATTTGTTTCATTGAAGGCAGCATTGAATTGGGAAAAATGTATTTCTCAATCCAGGGATCCGTTTCTTTGGTCGATATATTATGTCCAATTGTATGTAATAAAAAGAGTCCATCGTCCTTTAGTAACTTACTTGCCGTTTTCATGAAGGTTTTGTAATTTTTGTAGCCAACATGCTCAAACATTCCCAGTGAGACAATGCGGTCAAACTCTCCCTCAATTTCCCGGTAGTCACGCAGTAAGACTTGGGCGGGAAGTCCTTCACACTTCGCCCGGGCAAATTCCGCCTGCTCCTTTGAAATTGTGACACCAACAACTTTGACCCCATAGTTTTTGGCAGCATAATACAAGAAACTACCCCAACCACAACCAATATCCAACACACTCATGCCCGGCCTTAATCCCATTTTTTTACAAACCATATCAAGTTTGTTCTCTTGGGCCTCATCAAGGTCCTTGGCACCCTCCCAATGGCCGCAGGTATAAACCATGTTTTTATCCAGCATGGCCTGGTAAAGCTTATTACTGATATCATAGTGTTTTTTTCCCACAACACTCGACCTTCTAATCGTTTGCGTATTGATTAACCGATTCCTGATGGCCTGCACGGCAGAGAAAACTACGATACTATCATCCAGTTTGGCGCGTAAGATTTTGAAAAAAAATTGGTCAAGCTCCTCAGCATCCCACTTGCCTGCCACATAGGCTTCACCTAGTCCCAGACTTCCATGAAAAAGAACATTGCGATAAAGCGACTCATCATGAACTTGTATATCCCACGGACGCGTCCCATTGATTTTTATATCGGCCTTTTGCATTAACTTTTCAAACATGGGTTTTACTAGCCACATATCCATTTTACTAGCGGTATTCATATTTGTGTCTGTACTTACGGAATATGTCACCTGAATTGCTCCTTGTTGCTTCTTCATAAATAATTAAGATAAAGTTATCTAAGTAAAGTAAACTCAGCCGTATGCTAAAAGAGATTAACTGATACAAGTATTAACTTACTCATAAGAGAAATTGATTTTCGTCAATGAAGGGCGTTGAGTGGTACCTTGTGAAATGCTGCATGAGATTTCCGTGTGCATCTAAGGAGAATTAACTAATTGAAAATTGCAGAAATAAAAAAAGCTTCTTAGTGGAGCTGATTCTATCTTTCTAATGGTGGACGTTCGACAATGCTAGACGAACTCTGCGACTACACGAATTATGTGCCTATTATCATTACACATTTCTTCAATAAACCTATTCAAAATTCGGAACTTTTGCGGAAACTGTATTTAGAAAAAGACCTTTCTAGCTATGAAGTTTCAAAATTAACAGGCTGGCCTCGCTCTTCAATTAGTGATGCCATTCGTGCTCTCGGGATAAAAAAAGACGAAATAAAATCCCCTTCTCTTCGTTATGGAGAAAAGGTTTCTGGAACTACACGCGTAGTCCACAAAGGAGAGCAAAAAATAATAAACAAAATGATTAATCTTCATAAACATGGCTATTCATTCAAAAAAATTTCAGAATATCTAAATGAAAATAACATACCAACAAAACTCGGTGGATCGTGGTATCCGTCAACCGTTAAAAGCATTGTAAAACGAGAATTAAAGAACAGGGAGGCTTATCATGCGTGCAATAATTGAGATATTTCTTGCGATAATATTTACAATAGTTTCAGGAACTACTATTTTGAACTTTTCCAGTATGGTCATAAAAAAAGAAGCCCTCTCGAAAGTTCAAAAAGGGCTTCCT
>JBFEUX010000284.1:0-3264 GCA_041547255.1 Bacteriovoracaceae bacterium | reverse complement strand
GCTTCGCTATTGCTATTTCCTTTGGTCTTTTTTATGGGAAAAAAACTTATTATTAAATATCGCGTTACCGTGGTTGCTCGCTTTCAAAATACAAAATTTTGGAAAGCGATCAAAGCGACCGGTTTTTATAAATGGTACGCCAAATATGATTCACTTTACGGGTAAGACTTATGGATGAAGAGAACACGCCAGAAATTCCAGCTGATGTAGTCAAAGGGCCGAAGGCAAAGAAGGAAAAAAAGAAAAAAGGACCAAAAGGGCCCATTCGCACTGGCGCGGTAGTTCCTTTTATTCTGATTGTCGCCGCTATTGTTGCTTTTAATATTTTACTTTTAGATTCAACCATTAAAAAGTCATTAGAATTTATTGGTGGCAAAGTCATTAATGCTGAAGTTAATGTGGGGGATGTTAACACCAGTTTTAAGGCCTTAAAAATTTCCGTTAAAGATATGCAGTTCACTGATCGCAAAAATCCTGCCTATAACAAATTGCAAATTGGAGAAATTGATTTTCAACTACTTTGGGATGCTATTCTCAGAGGCAAATTTGTGATCTCCCTGGCCAATGTTAAAGACATTATGGTGAACACCAAAAGAACGTCTCCCGGAGAAGTTTATCCAGTAGAGATCGATGAAAAAACCGGAAATTATAAGGCCACCCAAGAACTATTAGATAAGGCAGAAAAAGAATTTGAAGGAAATGTATTTGGAGATATTGCTGGAGTATTAGGTGGAGGCTCCACCGGAGATGTGAGTAAAAACATCGAAGGCAGTTTGGAGAGTAAGAAGAAATTTGATGCTATTCAGACAGGTCTAAAAACTAAAGAGCAAAGATTGTCAGCCGATTTAAAAGCACTACCTTCTGCAAAAGATATCAATAATTTGCAAACGCGACTTAAAAATATTCGTTGGAATGATCTGGGAAATATTGCTAAAGCGCCCAAGGTACTCAAAGAAGCCGATCAACTTAAAAAAGATATTGATAAGGCCATCGGCTCTTACGCTAAAGTGCAAAAAACAGTTAATCAAAGTTTAAAAGATATTGATCGGGATTATAAAGAAGCGCAAGCGCTAGTGAATAAAGACATCCAGTCGGTAAGTAAGCGCATGAATTTACCGACGCTAGATCAAGCCTCTATTGCTAAAATGCTCTTTGGAAATGAGGTACTGGATAAGGTTAGGGCGGCCAAAAAGTATCAAACCATGGCGCAAAAATATATGCCGCCTAAAAAAGAGAAAAAAGCACCGGTTAAAATTGCGAGAAAAAGCGGAAGAGACTACCAATTTGGAAAACCTAATTCCTATCCCATGTTTTGGTTAAAATTAGCAAAAATTAATTCTAAAACTGAGCAAGGAACAGTGGCCGGTAAGATAGAAAATGTGACCAATGATCAAAATGCCACGGGACGACTAACGACCGCGCAGGTTAAGGCCGATTTTCCTCCTATGAATCTTAGAAAAATTGAGGCCAATATTAAAATTGATCATCGCAGTGACCCTAAGGCCATGGTTGATGGAAAAGTGGGTGAGTTTATCGTTGAAAATAAGGCGCTCTCCAAATCAGACGATGCCAGGTTTATTCTTAAAAAATCCCAGGCAGAAGCACACTTTAGCGGAACACTTACTCCGGAAAGAGCTGATTTAAAAATTAACAATTGGTTTAGAAAAATAAAATATGATACTGGCGCCAAGAATGCTGCCGTGGCAGAAGTGTTAGCGGATGTGGCCAAGAAAAATAGCACCCTGACTTTAGATGCGGATGTTAAAGGAAAATGGACGGCACTAAAATTTGAAATTAAATCCAATTTAGCTGCGGCCATTAATAACTCGGTTCGCTCCCTAATTCAGGAAAAGATTGAGAAAGTGCAGGCAAAAATCAAAGCGGATATCGAAAAACAAATAGCCCAGTCTAAAGCGCAAGTGGATGCCCAAATCGCTAAGATTAAAAATGATGCCAATGCGCAAATTAATAAGGCCAAGCAAGAAATCGATAAAGTGAAGGCACAGCTTAACTCTCAGAAAAAGAAAGCTGAAAAAGATGCTAAAAAGAAGCTAACCAATCCTTTGAAAAAATTAAAGATCAAAGGCTTGAAGCTTTAATTGGAGCTAAAAATGACAAAAAATATTTTAGTAACAGGTGGTGCTGGTTATATTGGATCCCATGTAGTGAAGCTACTGGGGGAAAAGGGCCATGCTATTACAGTCGTAGATAATCTTTCTACCGGTAACCGCGGAGCTGTTCTCTACGGAAATTTAGTAGAATTGGATCTTGCCAATATGGCCGAGTTAAAGGCACTCTTTGCGCAAAATAAGTTTGATGCCGTTATGCACTTTGCTGGTTCTATCAAGGTTCCGGAAAGTGTGGAAAATCCTTTTAAATATTATCAAAACAATTCGGTTAATACCTTTAACCTGCTTAGTTGCTGTAAAGAATTTGGTGTCGAAAATTTTATTTTTTCTTCCACCGCAGCGGTATATGGTGACTTACAAGATGGCGTTGCCCGGGAAGAAACCCCAAGAAATCCCATTAACCCTTATGGGCGTTCTAAGTTAATGACGGAATGGATGTTAGAAGATTATAAGGTTTCTCACCCAGATTTTAATTATATGGCCATTCGTTATTTTAATGTGTGTGGGGCAGACCCTGATGGCCGTATTGGCCAGGCTTTTCCCGAACCTTTTCACTTAATTAATGTTGCCTGTGAAGCGGCCACCGGTAAACGGGAAAAGCTTTGTATTTTTGGTGACGACTATCCAACGACAGATGGAACTTGTGAGCGTGACTATATCCATGTAACGGATCTGGCAGCGGCCCATTTACTCGCCTTAGAATATGTTATGCATGAGAAAAAATCTGACGTGGTTAATTGTGGCTATGGCCATGGCTTTTCAGTGAAAGAAATTATTGAGGCAGTTAAAGCAACAACCAAAGTTGATTTTCCTGTCGAACATGCGGCCAGAAGAGCAGGCGATCCACCCATCCTGGTGGCCAAGGCCGATAAAATTCGAAGTTTACTGCACTGGCAACCGAAATACGATGATATCAATTATATTATTGAAACGGTTTATAATTGGGAGCAAGGTTCTACCATTAATGAATGGAGAAAGGCCAAAGCATGAAAAAAAAGGCAGTGGTTGTACATTCAGGGGGAATGGATTCCAGTATTTGTTTAGCTTTGGCGATTGAACAATACGGAAAAGAGAATGTACTGGCCATGTCCTTTACCTATGGCCAACGGCATGCCATTGAATTGGATTATGCTGC
>JBFEUX010000258.1:0-3746 GCA_041547255.1 Bacteriovoracaceae bacterium | reverse complement strand
GCCCTTGAGGCCGTTGAGTACCAAAAGCTGGAAACTCTATCTAATGGTTATAAAAGAAGGGTCTCCCTCGCCCAAGCATTAGTGCATGATCCTAAAGTTCTTGTTCTAGATGAGCCAACTGATGGATTAGATCCCAATCAAAAACATGATGTTAGAGAGCTGATAAAAAAGTTGGCAAAAGAAAAATGTATCTTAATTTCAACCCATATATTAGAAGAAGTGGAGGAGGTTTGCGATAGATGCATTATTATAGGAGAAGGAGAAAAACTCTTTGAAGGAACACCTAAAGAATTAAAAGAAAAATCAGACACTGGACGAATTCAAGATGTTTTTAGAGTAATTACGACGGGTAAAAGCATGCAGGGAGTAAGTCTATGATGAGTACGGCCATTAAACATTTATTTGTTAAAGAATTTACAACTTATTTTAAAACCCCTTTGGGATACGTTTTTTTAGTAATCTTTCTTTTTGGAATTGGTTACCTAACATTTGAACCGGGCCGAGGAAGTTTCTTCTATATGCGAGAAGCCTCATTGTCTTCATTTTTTAGGTACATACCTTGGATGTTTCTCTTCCTTATTCCTGCAGTAAGCATGAGGCTTTGGTCTGAAGAGAGAAAATCCGGTACTATTGAACTTCTGTTAACGATGCCGATAACTGTCAAACAGGCAGTGATTGCTAAGTATTTAGCATCATGGGCATTTATTGGAGTTGCTCTCTTAGGAACTTTTCCTATGATTATTACAGTTCTTTATCTAGGAGATCCCGATCTAGGCGTTGCCTTTTTAGGCTATCTTGCATCCTTTCTGATGGCAGGGGCACTTCTCGCTGTTGGCGGATTCTTCTCGGCCCTTACAAAGAATCAAGTCATAAGTTTTATCTTAACCGTCTGTACCAGTTTCCTACTCATTATGGCAGGCTCTCCTCCCATATTAGACTTTATCTCTACATTCTCCCCAAAGTACTTAGTGGATCTATTTGAGTCATTAAGTGTCTTGAACCATTTTGACTCTATTGAAAGAGGAGTCTTTAGCTTGAGTAATCTTTGGTTTTTCGCTGTCATGATAATCTCATGGCTTTTTGGGAATATAATTCTATTGAATGAAAATAAAGCTAATTAGGAGGATTGATTATGGATAAGCATACAGAAAATCATCTTAAAGTTATTCTTGGTCTATTTTCAATGACCTTGATGATATATATTGGATCAACATTATTTAAGAAAGTAAGAGTCGATATAACGGAGGAAGGCCTTTACACTTTATCTAAAGGGACGAAGTCTATTCTATCTAAGTTAGACGCTCCCATAAAATTAAAGCTCTATTATTCCAAAACTGCTGCCAATAAAGGGACAGAAGGTTTAAGAGCATTTAATAATCACTATCTATATGTACAAGAACTTCTAAGGCAATATGCAAGTAATTCAAGAAATAATATAACCTTAGAAGTAATAGACCCTAGACCAGATACTCCTGAAGAGGAAGATGCCATGGCCTACGGATTGAAAAAGTTCAATCTTACTGAGACAGAAAGGTATTTTTTCGGTCTTGTGGCAGAGAATGAATCAGGTACAGAAAAAATTATTGAATTTTTTGATCCTAACCAGAAAGACAAGTTGGAATATGATCTGACTAAACTTATTTATACTGTCTTAAATCCACAAAGGAAAAATATCGGAGTCATTTCATCATTGGAAGTGATGAGTGAAGATCTTAGTCCATATATGGCCCAAATTATGCGTATGCAAGGTAAAGAGGTTAATGATTCATGGATAATCACCAAGATGCTTTCAGAGTTTTACAACGTTAAGAAGATTGAGAAAGACACAAAGTTAATTTCAGGCATAGACTCCCTGATTATAATTCATCCAAAAGGTTTTTCTGAGGAAACGCTATTCGCCATCGACCAGTATCTGATAAAAGGTGGGAAGCTTTTAGTTTTCGTTGATCCTAATGCGGTGAGCGATGGGTCTGCCTCTATGTATGGAGGACCTTCAAGCTCTCCAGACGCTGGCTTTAAAAAACTTATGGATAAGTGGGGGCTAGAGTTAAAGGCAAATACTTATGCAGGGGATAAGTATCTAAGTGGAATAGGTAGGTTTAATCCCAATATGCCTCCTGGGAGGTTACTTGCTTTATTAAACTGCAATGCCAATTGTACCAATGAATATAATGATAATATTACCTCAGGTATTAATCACTCTACTTTTATTTATCCTGGAGTGTTAGAAGTTAAAAATATAGAGGGAGTTACGCATAATCCAATTATGTCTACAACTTCAAAAGGGAACGCTTATACTGCCATGGGATATGAGTTGAATAATCCTCAGACTCTCTGGAATAAGTTTTCAGAAGGATCTAAGCCTGTTGTTATCGCTTACAAGGCAATGGGAAGGTTTAAAACAGCTTTTCCTGATGGTGTTAAAACTAAAAAAGAAAAGGACAAGAAAACAAAGGATAAAAAAGAAGAAAAGGTCGAAGTCGTAAAAGAGTCGACAAAAGAAAATGCAATCATTGTCTTTTCAGATGTTGACTTTATCAATGACCAATTTGCTTTTAAAAATACATTCCTTGGCATGGCCGTGGCCAATGACAATAGCACCTTATTTCTAAACAGTGTAGAGGCACTTACTGGTGACATGGATTTGATGAGTGTTAGAGCAAAAGGACGTGTAAATAGATCCTTTGATGTTATTAATCAGATTGAGTTTGAAGCAGAAAAACGTACCGCTGATAAGGTTAAGGAAATTAATGCAAGTATTGCAAGGTTTCAAACTGAGCTTAATCAATTGGGTGCAAAGGCCAATCAAGGAAATATTGCACTTTTACAAAATGAAGGTATTAGAAAAAAGAAAGAACTAGCTAGAAAAATCGCTGTTCTTAAAAAAGAGCTTAGAGCTGTTAAAAGAGAAGGACGAGAAAAAGTAGAAAGTATTGGTAAGTTCTTTCAATACGTAAATACTCTATTTGTGCCCATTATTATTATTGCATTTGGATTTTATTATAGTCAAAAACGCAGCAAGTTAATGCAAGGAAGGCGAATTTCTAAAACAAACGATGAAAGTCCAAGCCACAACCCAGGTAAGCTTACGGAGGTTAATGTATGAAATTAAAGACGCTTTCGATTTTTACATCTGTTTTATTTGTTATATCTATTTATGTTTACAGCAATGAAAATAAAAGAGGGACTGACCTTTTATCTGGCAGTGATTATGTTAAAGGTCTTGATATTAATAAAATACAAAAGATATCTCTCAGCTTTAGTGGTGATAAAAAATTAACACTTACTCGTGATTCAAATAAGTTTGTTCTCGAAAATCATAAGTCTTACCCTGCTGATACGGCCAAGGTAAACGAGTTGATATATAAGATCGCAAGTATTCAAGTGAAAGACAAAATTACCTCAGGAGCTGATGAGGAGGACTTAAAAAAATATGAACTAGATAATACTAAACGCAAATATCTAGTAGAACTCTTTGATAATGATGGTAGAAAGACAATTTCTTTTCGAGTTGGAAAATCCTATAAGGGCAAAGGAAATTACTTATATAGGGAAAATAAAAAAGATATCTATTTATCTCAAGAGAGTTTGTGGTTAAATTCATCTTATAAAGATTTTATTGATACTGTCCTACTAAAAGTAAAAAAGGATGAAGTAGAGAAAGTAACTTTAAAAACAGATAAAGAGCTTGAAGTATCAAATGAGAACAAAAAATTTAATGAGTATGTAGGGGGATTGAGTAACCT